>NZ_JAUBUG010000041.1:0-66489 GCF_036705345.1 Microcoleus sp. B3-D2 | reverse complement strand
TTATGTTCAAGTAAGCAAATCGAAAATTATTTGGCTCACTGCTGTTACTGTACCTCTTAGTCACGCAAAGTGCTGTAGCAACCAAAAAGCAATGATATTTTCGGGCTAATTCCAACAAAGATTTGCGGCTTTCCGGCTGAACGTTGGTGGCATCAATCACAGTTAGCTTACCTGCGGCCAGACGTTTAGCAGCGATTAAATGCAATACTTCAAAAGCATCAGCGGTGGCCGCTTGATTGTTTTCGTCGTCGGAAACCAGACCGCGGCAGTAATCCGATGAAATGATTTCTGTAGGTAGGAAATGCTGCCGCGCAAAGGT
Organism: Microcoleus sp. B3-D2; assembly: GCF_036705345.1. Classification (NCBI taxonomy): domain Bacteria; kingdom Bacillati; phylum Cyanobacteriota; class Cyanophyceae; order Oscillatoriales; family Microcoleaceae; genus Microcoleus; species Microcoleus sp. B3-D2. The sequence goes on along the minus strand of NZ_JAUBUG010000041.1, from coordinate 66,170 downwards.
GGATTTGCCTGAACCGGATGCACCAATGAGAACGACTAAAGATAGTTCTGGAAAAGTAATTTTCATTTTTTAATAACATAGATTTTTTACTCGTTTACTCGTTCCCAGGATATTCCTGGTAACGCATATCCAGAGGCTCTGCCTCGAATTCTCATCGAACGAAAGCGAGGCAGAGCCTCTGGGCATCGGTTCCCAGGAATATCCTGGGAACCAGTTATGCACCGATGAGAACGACTAGGGATAGTTCTGGAAGCGTAATTTTCATTTAATATTATTATTCAGCAAACATCTCTACCAAACTATCTAAAACTGCTTTTTGTTCGTCAGCGCTGATTTGACCGAGATATTTAACTAATCGATTTTTGTCAACAGTCCGAATTTGATCGAGGACGATTTGCCCATCTTTGCCTTGAAAATGACAATCTATGCGGCTGGGATATGGTCGCCCCTTCGTTGTCATTGGAGCAATGATGACAGTGGCAATGCGCTTGTTCATCTCATCTGGTGAAATCACCAAACAAGGTCTAGGTTTCTGAATTTCACTGCCAACAGTGGGATCAAGGTTAACTCGAAAAACATCAAAACGTTTGACTACCATTGCCACTCAAGCTCCTCCCACTCCGTAGTGGTGACATCATCAAGAAGGACATCATCATGTTGCTCTGCCATTTTTGCGAACGCTTCCTCCCAGCCGGCACGCGGTTTTGGGGCTGCACCAATGACGATCCAACCGGCAGGCGGTTTTTGGGCTGAACCAATGACGTACCAATCGGCACCCGGTTTTTGGGCTGCACGAATGACGATCCGATCGCCGTGAACTTCGATTTCTACTGCTTCGCTAATACCAATTTGCTCTAACAAAGATTTGGGAATGCGAATGCCCTGAGAATTGTCAATTTCAACGATCTGGGTTTGAATAGATTTACTCATAGCGGAAGCCTGCATTTTTCCAAGTTTAACTATATTGTAAGCACAAACAGACTGTCGGTATTATTTTCACTGGGCGAATATTGCCATTTGCGTAGGCGAACCTACTTCTAAATCTTCAGTTCCCACACAACGAAACTCTACCCGACAGCCAAACCGTTCGGCAACCCCTTTCGCCCAAATTTGAAATTCTGCCCTTGTCCACTCAAAGCGGTGATCCCGGTGGCGAAATTTGCCTGCCGGCAAGTTTTCAAACCGAACATTATATTCAATATTTGGAGTTGTGACGATCGCACTTTTGGGTCGGATAAATTCAAACAACACCCGCTCAAAAGCAGCTAACCGTTCTAAATCCAGATGTTCGATCACTTCAATTACCGTCGCCGCATCAAAACCAGTCAAGCGGCTGTCCCGATAAATCAGCGAACTTTGAATTAGTTGAATGCGAGATTGTTTTGCGGGAGACAATCGATCGATTTGCAAACGTTCCCTGGCAATTTCCAATGCACGAAAGGACACATCGACGCCTGTAATTTGTTCGATCGAGCTTTCTTTCAAAAGCAGTTTCAGCAGTTTTCCCTCACCGCAGCCCAAATCAACCACTCGCTTAGCACCACATTCCTTTAAAACCTCTGTCACAGCTTCCAAACGCTCTTGATTCAAGCTAATTCGCTGTTCTAAAACTTCCTCTTCTTGCTGATGAGAAACTTCGATCTCCTCAGGGTCGATATGAGCTTCTTCTGCTAACTGTGCCACAGCAATTCGCGTCAGACGGCGCTGGCGTTTCAGATACCGGTTGGCAATTTGTTCGCGGGCGGGATGCGCGTTCAACCAACCTTCGCCGTGATGCAATAACTTCTCGATTTCATCATCGCCCACCCAATAATGTTTGTCGTCATCTAACACGGGAATTAGCACGTAAAGATGGCTTAACAAATCCGCCAAACGAACAGTATTTTGCAGTTCCACAGAAAAGTAAGGACTCGCGCCCCACTCGGGAAATTGCTCGTCAAGAATCAGGGGTTTTGCTGCGACTTGATAGCCCAGCGGCTCAAACATTTGCCGCAGGAACTTCTCGCCACCGCGACAGGGCAAAACCGACAGATTAACTGTCAAAGGAATAGCCGTTTCTGCGAGTTCTGGGCGGTCTTTGCAGCGACCGGATAGAGCTGTACTAAAGACTTTGGCGAGGGCGACACTGAGAAAAGAAGAGGCAACGTAGGGGCGATCGTTCACGTATTGTTCGAGGGGGCGATCGCCCGATTTCGACTTGCCCCGCACCAAACCAACCGGATCGACATCTAACAGTAAAGCCGCCGTGCACCTTTCTGCATTTGCCTCTGGATAAAACACGCTGGCTTGCCCGAAAGTCATCGGAAAGGATTGATGGCGCTCGGGATGTTTGTGCAGCAAATAACCCAAATCTGTAGCAGGTACGCGAGTTGTAGAGATGGTTAATAACATAATATTAGGAATTGGGCATCGGGCATCGGGCATCGGGCATCGGGCATTGGTGTTTGTTATTGCATAATTGCTTCTACTGACTACTGACTACTGACTACTGACTACTAAGATTTCTGTTTTTCCACACTTCCCAAATCCAACTTAGCCCGCAACTCTTCCTTAATCCGATTTAAAATAGACTCCTCATCCAAAGAAGACAAAATCTTGCTCACAACAGCCTTTGGCCCATCATCTCCCCAAGAAGCACCATTAGCCAAATAAGCCTTAGTAACTTGACCGATACCGTAGGAAGAAACCCCCGCGATCGCAGCTTGCGTCACCGCCACAGACAAATAAGGCGCTAAAGCCAAACCCCCCGTCGCTGGCGTCGCCAAACCCAAGAATCCTTTCAAAGAACTCAAGCCAAAATTAGCCAACAATTCACCGGCTGTAATCCCCCCCATACTAATCGCAATCTTTTGCAGCAATTCCACCGCGCCCGCTTCCGTCATCGCAATGCCGTAAACTTTAGATAAAGTTAATATCATCACCACATCAATTACCGCGCCGCTAAGAATATCAACTACAGTAATTGGATTAAGTGCGATCGCCACAGCTTTAGTCATTACCGCGTTCCAGATAATTCGATTAGCCGCGTCATCTCGAATTTCCATTTTTCGCTGCACCAACTGCTCGTTAATATCCCCCGCACAGAGCATCGTATTTAGCGCGACCAAAGATTTGCCTTCCCGGTCTAAAATCTCCAAAATCTTTAATTTTAAATCTTGCACTTGTGGCAAACTGCGAGTCATTTGCACGCCCATACTTCCGTCGGGACGGCGCACCGCCCTCGCCGTCAAAGGCGAAGCCGCCGCCATCACAATTTCATCGGGAGACAACAATTCTCTTACGCGCTCGTCTCGAATTTTATGATAAATTGCCAGCCTGTCTGCATCAGGATACTGGTCAATTTTATTAAACACTAATAACATCGGTTTTCCGGCTTCCCGCAACTGCGAAAGTGCTGCGTATTCCACCTTCGTAATGTCGCCAGCAACTACAAACAAAATCAAATCAGCTTGTTGAGCAACGCGGCGGGCTAAAAGTTCGCGAGTTTCGCCGTCAACTTCATCTATTCCCGGAGTATCGATTAATTCAACTTGCGACAAACGGTAAATAACTGGCGAAAGTCGTAGCGTAGCGGGGCGTAAGCCATCGGGCAAATTCTTATCAATGCCCTCTCCGACATCCCACTGCCCGATAGTCGTGGTGCGAGTCACCCCGTGAGTCGGGCCAGTTTCAAACACATTTTGACCTAGCAGCGCGTTCAAAACCGAAGATTTTCCCCTTCCCACCATCCCAAACACAGCTATTTGCACGCAAGCGCGCTCTAGCTTGTCGAGCATTTTTTCTAACCCGCCAATTTCCGGTTCCAGTCCAGTTCGCTCTTGAACTGTCAAGTCGAGATTTTCTACTATATCTCGCAGAGCATCTTTAGCGTGGCGCAGGTTGAGTTCTGCCTGAATGTCTGCGAAGCTTAAAATTGTGTCATCTAATTCGCGATCGACATTTGAAAAATCCGAGGCTTCAGTCATTGTTACCTGATGTTATAGCTTTGCTTCACTTAAAGTTTCAACCGATACCATGCCATTCTAGCTTTTTCCGTCTGCTTTGTACATTCTCTCGGATTTATCCAACTCTAACTCTCGGATTTACCAAATTCTAACTCTCGGATTTACTCAAGCCTGACTCAGCCAAAAGTTCTCGCATTCACCCGCAAGCCCGCCGGGGATTTAAATCCCCGTCTTATAGCAAAAGTCGGTTAAAACCGACTGCCAACCTAAATTAGATTGTGATAAATTTCAGTTTTCTTTGAGAGGACTTTCGCTATGAGACAGGGGTTTTTAACCCCTGTCGGACAGTCCGACAGACCAATAAGCCGATTTACCGAATTTCAACTCATTTACAACAATGATTAACCTTCTCAAAATCGCCAGTTATCCATTTCCTTTACGTGTAATAACTTTCCTATTAATCTTGCTAGCAATTTGGTTGCCGCTAGCAGCACCCATTTATCTCTTAGTTAAAGATAGTAACCTCGCAACTATTCTGACAATGGGATTGTTGTTTACTGAGTTTCTGTTCCTAGTGCCGCGCTGGGGAAAACAGGTTTACGGACAAACCCAATTACTCAAAAGTTACGGTTTAATCAATACGCGAAAAAACGGTTTTGAGCTTTTAATCGGATTGGCTATCGGGCTTTTGCTCACTTTCAGCTTATTTGCGGTGCAAGGGCTGTTCGGCTTAGTCGCGTGGCAAAATTCTGATAATTTGCCGAGAATCATCGCAGAAGGGCTGTTAAGCGCCCTTGGAGTCGGTTTTGCGGAGGAGTTGGTATTCCGTGGTTGGTTGCTGGACGAGTTGCAGCGGGATTACAATTATAAAATATCTCTGTGGGCGAATAGCCTCGTGTTTGCCCTATCTCATTTTATCAAACCTGTCGCGGCTATGCTGCGGAGTTGGCCGCAGTTTCCGGGGTTATTGCTGCTGGGTTTGATTCTGGTTTGGGGAAAAAGATCGCGCCAAAATCGCCTCGGTTTGTCGATCGGGCTTCATGCAGGTTTAGTCTGGGGATATTACATGATTAACATCGGGCAGTTAGTGCGATATTCGGCATCGGTTCCCGACTGGGTGACAGGAGTTAACGGCAATCCGCTAGCTGGGGCGATCGGGCTGTTGTTTTTGAGTGTCTTGGCCTTGGGAATGCGAAAAATGTCTGAACATTCCAAAGGTTTGTAGTAAGGACGAAGACTCCTTATTTCCCACAGCTTTGACGACTAAAGTCCTCACTACCACCCAACTTATTCAGAAATTTATAAACTTATGAAACTCAGCATCTTTGCCACTACTACAGTGTTAATTTATACAGGTTTGTTAGCTCCTGCAAACGCACAAAATACCGCACAAGTCAAGCCAAATAATTCTTTAGTTCAAGTGCAGACAGCGCCAGAACAAATTCTCAATGCTTGCGTGCAGAATCAGGCTGAAACCCTGCCAAATCCTTTTAGCGATGTACCTTCCAATCACTGGGCTTACAAAGCTGTTTTGACAATGTATTATTGCGGGGCTTACCGAGAAGGGACGCCACCTGCTTTAATTAAAGAATCACTGAAATCGGAACCTCCTATTAGAGAAAGTTTGCCTTCCCGATCGCCCTTTCCCAATTTCCCATTACAGCAATTTCCCGTGATTAATTAAAGAATTACTGGAATCGGGATATCCTACTAGAGGAAGTTTTTCTTCCCGATTACCTTTTCCGCATTTCCCATTACCAAGATTTTAAAACTGAGCCCGAACCGTAAACGAATAATCGCCACCTGGTTCTAATTGATAATCCCATTTCTCCAAGAAACGGTGCAGCGGTTCCTGAATCAATGCCCTACCCTGAGAAGGCTCAAGTATCAGTGTTTTTTCTGACGTGAAACGCCACTGAAACTGCCACTCAAAATTGCCGGCAGTCACTTCACCCTCAATCGTGCCTTTTTGCCAAGATTGGCCAGTAACCCGGACATATGCAGTTGTTTCAGGCAAACGTCTCGAACTCACCTTTTTGTTTCCGCGTTTGTTTCTGCAATTGTGCGACTATTGTAAAGGCTCATGGCTTTTTCTACTCCTTGGTGCAGACTTAGTTCCACAGCTTCTACAACCAGTTTAAGCACTTTCTCTACTAACTGACTTTCCTCTGAGGAAAATTTTCCTAAAACGAAGGAAATCGTATCTTTCTCATTTCTAGCAGCATCGTTTTGAGGTTTGCCGATGCCAATCCGCAAGCGGGGAAATTTGTCTGTACCCAAATGAGAAATTGTCGATTTCATGCCGTTGTGCCCGCCGGCTGAACCGGCAAGCCGCATTCTCAATTTCCCGATCGGCAAATCCATATCATCGTATACTATTAATACCGACTCTGCAGGTATTTTGTACCAATCCGCCGCCGCCCGAATCGCTTGACCGGAGAGATTCATGTAAGTAAGCGGTTTCAGCAAGCGGATTTTCTGTCCCCGCGGCCGGTTTCCCTCGCCAAATATGCCTTGAAATTTGCGATTTTCCGACAGAGAAATCTGCCAAGATTGAGCCAAGGCATCGACAGCATTAAAGCCTATGTTGTGTCGGGTGCGATCGTATTTAGGTTCGGGATTTCCCAACCCAACTATTAGCTGGGGAATCACTAACTCCGCTGGTGTTTCCGACTTCTGAGAGTTGTTCATTTAAATGTTTGTGCTATCTTCCTTGGGAGTAGCTGCCGCGAGTTTTTCAGTTTCCGGTTTGCTGCTAGTTGCTACTGCTTCTTCTAACTGGTTGGCTTCCCGCGTGAACTCGGACTCAAAATCCCGCGAAGCGTCTTGAAAGCCCCGAATTGCCTTCCCCATACTTCTGCCGATTTCAGGTAATTTTTTGGGACCGAATACCAATAGGGCGATCGTAAAAATAACGGCCATTTCGGGCAAACCAATGCCAAAAATATTCATGGTTTTTCTCCAGCAATTTGTTTAGTTACTTCTTGTTTATTTATGGCAAAAGTAATCGGAAAGGGTAAGGAAAAACGGGAAAACTTAGCTTTTGCCCTTTCTCCTCAACCCTCAGCTTTTACTTTTAGCCTTACTGTTTTGCGATCAATTTTTAGCGGCCTAGGCTCGACCAATCCATATCCACACTCTCCAGAATCAGAGAAGAGTTGTAGATTTGCAAAATAATCAACAAGAACACGAAAAACAGTCCAATGAAAACGCTCATCAACAGCGTGGTACCCCAACCAGGAGCCACCTTGCCGTACTCTGAGTTAAGGGGTTTGAGTATATCTCCTAACCAAGTTCGTTGTGCCATAAGTCACCTGCAATGAATCTCTACAGAGAAGTTTGACATATTTTCACCGCTAATTGCGATCGCAATTTCTCAGAAATGCGGGAACGGGACTCGGACAACGGGGAGTGGGGGTTGGCTGCCATACCGTAGAGCGCCTAAAATCACTAGACTTTCAGACGGATTGTTATTTTTTGTAATATTATAGAGTTGAGCACTCATAATCGATCAAAAATATGGAACCTGCAGCAGTTCTAGGCATTTCACTGGGCGTGTGTCTGGTGGCAATCACCGGATTCTCGATCTACACCGCTTTCGGTCCCCCCTCTAAGGAATTGAGAGATCCTTTTGAAGAACACGAAGACTAAAGAAGAAGGAAGGCACAACACGGATTCGGACACGGAGACACGGATGAATTTAAGTGTGTTTCCAGATATCTCCTATTCTCTGTCTCTCCCTCTCTCCCTGGTAGATATTCTTCTAGGGGTGGGAAGGGAGTGATGCTGCGGGACGATCGCCTGTCGCCTACTCGTCAATGGTATATTTTTCAGAAATACAGTAAATCTCTATTCCATTTAAGCTAAAAATTATTAAGTTTCAGGGCAAAGCATAATGGGCAATACCTTTGGGCATTTATTTCGGATCTCGACATTTGGGGAATCTCACGGCGGCGGTGTGGGAGTAGTAATTGACGGTTGCCCGCCCCTGGTGTCGATCGACGCATCGGAAATTCAAGCCGAACTCGATCGCCGCCGCCCCGGCCAAAGCAAAATTACCACGCCTCGCAAAGAAGCAGATACCTGCGAAATTCTGTCGGGAGTGTTTGAAGGCAAAACTTTGGGGACGCCGATCGCAATTTTAGTCCGCAATCAAGACACTCGCCCCCAAGATTACGGCGAAATGGCGACAACTTACCGCCCTTCTCACGCTGACGCTACCTACGATGCTAAGTACGGAATTCGTAACTGGCAAGGCGGAGGTCGCAGTTCCGCGAGAGAGACAATTGGTAGAGTAGCAGCAGGCGCGATCGCTAAAAAAATTCTCAAACAAGCAGCAGGAGTCGAAATAGTCGGCTACGTCAAACGCATCAAAGACTTAGAATGTGTCGCCGACCCGGACACTGTTACCTTAGAACAAGTAGAAAGCAACATCGTCCGCTGTCCAGATGCCGAATGTGCCGAAAGAATGATTGAACTGATCGAAAAAGTTCGCGACAGCGGAGATTCGATCGGCGGTGTAGTCGAATGCGTCGCCCGCAATGTACCCAAAGGACTGGGAATGCCCGTATTCGACAAACTCGAAGCCGACTTGGCAAAAGCCATCATGTCCTTGCCCGCCAGCAAAGGCTTTGAAATTGGTTCCGGGTTTGCCGGGACTCTGCTCAAGGGCAGCGAACATAATGATGAATACTATACTGATGATAAGGGTGTAATTCGTACAGTGACGAATCGCTCTGGCGGAATTCAGGGTGGGATTGCTAACGGCGAAAATATCATTTTGCGGGCGGCATTCAAGCCAACTGCAACAATTCGCCAGCAGCAGCGCACCGTTACCCGAGAAGGCGAAGAAACGCTGCTGGCTGCCAAGGGACGGCACGACCCTTGCGTTTTGCCAAGAGCTGTGCCAATGGTGGAAGCGATGGTAGCTTTAGTGTTGTGCGACCATCTGCTGCGCCATCACGGACAATGTGGAACCTTAAAGCCTGAATTTTAAAATGGAAATCAGCTTGTCCTCTGTAGCGGCAACTCCCGTTGATTGCCCTCAACCCTCCGAATCAATAAAAGGTATAGATGATTTTGTAGTACAGTTTTGGGGCGTGCGGGGCAGTGTTCCGACACCCGGACAGGAAACTGTTCGCTACGGCGGCAATACTTCTTGTTTGGAAATGCGAGTCGCTGGCAAACGCTTGATTTTTGACGGCGGAACAGGCTTGCGGATGCTGGGAGACCAGTTGGTGCAAGAAATGCCCGTGCAAGCTTATATGTTTTTTACTCACTATCACTGGGATCACATTCAAGGTTTCCCGCTGTTCGCCCCAGCTTTCATCCGCGGCAATAGCTTTGATATTTACGGGGCGACTCCGCCGGATGGAGATTGCATGAAAAGGCACTTTGTCGAACGGGTGCTGCACTCGAATTCGCCGGTGCCGCTGATGGGTTTGCAGGCAGATTTGAATTTCTACGAACTCCATCACAACCAGACGATGATGCTGGACGATATTGAGATTAGGACGGGTTCTCTGAATCACCCGAATACTGCTATGGGCTATCGGGTGACTTGGCAGGGACGTTCTGTTGTTTATTGTTCGGATACTGAACATTTTCCCGATCGCCTAGATGAGAATGTCTACAATTTAGCCCTCGACGCTGATGTGCTGATTTACGATGCGATGTACACAGACGAGGAATATCACAACCCCAAGTCTCCGAAGGTGGGTTGGGGACACTCGACTTGGCAGGAAGCGGTGAGAATGGCTAAGGAGGCCCGGGTGAAACGAGTGGTGATTTTTCACCACGATCCGGCTCACACAGACGATTTTCTCGATCGCATCGCCGAAGACGTGCAAATTGCTTTTCCGAAGGCTGTCATGGCACGCGAGGGTCTTATTTTGCCGATCGGCTTCTGAACATTCGCCTAGGCGAGCTCGATCGAACCATCAACCGATCGAACCATAATTGTTATGTGAATATGTGGAGCTGGGGGCGAGACCAGCTCCACAATTTTTTTTAATAGGCAGCAAACTCTTAACTGCATGGTATAATTCTTGCTTGTTAAGTTTTTAGGTCGAGTATTTAAGGTTTTTTTTATTCTTCAACCGCGTCCGCAAGACGCCAAGACGTAAGATAATTGGAGAATTGCCAAGGGTGAAAAGGAGACTGTTTTGAATGTCAACAAACACGGGGAGGCGAGGCGATCGCACGCCTGAGTGCTAGTCTGATGCCAGTAGACTTCCAGAAGCCTTGTTACAGATTAATTATTAAGGACAAAAACTGAAGTTATAGCTCGGATCAAATAAAAGCGCAATCGGTTTTTTCAGATCGTGAATATTGACAACTCTCAAAAGCTAATAGCTTTTAGGCAGAAACTGAGAAAATTTTCAGCAGTCAATTTGACTAACCAGAAAGAAACGATGGCTCTTGGGTTTGGCAGGAGCTGCGGCAAGCGAATGTTATGACTTGACTATCAAAATGGGAAATTTACGTTTTAGATCTTCAGCACATCAATACAGATGGATTGCCTTAGGCAGTTTTGCTGTAATTATGGGTATTTCAGGCGCCCTGGCCTACCGCCTCGCCCCGCCCCCCGGATTCATGGCTCAAGGCACTCTCACTTCTAATAATCCGCCAGTCAAATTTTCGAGTACGGGCACGACAATTCTCAAGCAGGGAGAGCAACTCACCCCAGAGGTTCTGCTGGCAGATAATGTTGTCAAAGCAGTGGCAGATGCAGTTAAGCTGTCGCCCCAGCAAGTTCGACAAAATGCTAGTGTCAAGATTTCTAAGCCGGAACAACCCCTAGAGATTGTTGTTGGGTATCGCTCGCTCGATCAGGAGCAAGCAATCCAAACGGTGGATATGTTGATGAAGGGCATGGTGGAAAAAAGCCGCCTGATTAACAGATATCGGTGGCAATCAGTCAATCAGTCGCTCAACCAACGCTTGGCACAAGTCACTCAAGACCTGAAACAAGCTCAGCAAAAACTCGACCAATACGAAAGAGAGCGCGCTCGGCTGTTGCAGCAAATGAAGCTTCAGCAAGACTTTTACAACAAAACTCAGCTTGCAATGGCGGATACGCAAGCTTCGGAAAAAGAAATGGTGAGCAGTTTGGCCGCCGCTACAGTGCCGCAAATTGTGGCGACGCCCACGAGCGATCCGACAGTGCCTCTGATTTTGGGAATTGGCTTGCTGTTGGCGATTTTGGTCAGCCGGGGTTTGATTCCTTCGGTGGCGGATTGGAGGTACAAGGCAGCTTTTCAGCGAGAAGAGAGCGAAAGGCTCCAAAGTGCTTTGTACCGACTGATCAAAGAAGGCCGGGGCGAAATAACTCTGGTGCGGTTTGCAATGGAAACGCGGCTGTCGCCGGATGTCGCTCAGCGTTTTTTGAACCAACAAGCTGAAGTCTTTAATGCCAATTGCGAAATTAAAGACGACGGCAGCATTTTGTATCACTTCCACATTTAAAGGGCTGCGAGCGATCGCGATCCACAGAAGACTTTAGCCGATCGAACCCTCACTGCTCGATCGGCTTGTTTTTTTCTTAATAGGACTTATATCAGGTTCGGTTGATCGACTATCCCCCTCTAGGTAGGCGCGGGTTTACGGGATCTATAACTTATACTACTACTTACAGATTTTGGTGAACCCGCCGACGCGAGCTGGTGTTGCGGTGATTTTACCCGACATGATATTACGCTCAACCCGGTTTCTTAGCTTGTAGGATGCCCCGGAGCTAAAAATTTCTCGATCGACAGAGGTGTTGACTAACGTAGAGCACCCGAAGATTCTGCCAGTTCCTCCCAGACTGGCTAAAAAATATTTTTTTTGTTCCGCTTGCTTTTTGCTTAAATATATGTATAATGATAAAAAATCAGTAAATGTACGGTTGCTTTTTAGCTAATTTATCTGATGAAGGGGTAATTTATCCTTAAATCTTTCTTAAGGTAGAAATACCCTCAGTAAAAATGCTGTAGGGTAGAACAATAACGGATTCAGGGATGTTATGTAGTTTCACCTCAGAAACTTGATCGGGCAAAAGCCTGGAATCAAACTCCCCGACTGAAAGCGTACATCTTCATATTGAACTTTTCTAATCACCTAGAGGCTAAACCATGATTTTGGAAATAATTGGTTCTTCATTCCTAGCTTACTTTTTGCTAATGTCGGTCGCTAATTACGGCGACACAGGAATGTAGATTAGTTAAAGCACTGATGCACCGAGACAGAAGGCAGCAGGCAAAAAAAACCAGTTTGACAACTTCGATTAAGTCTCTGTTTGGATTGTGTCTGTCGTGTCCGCTCTGACCGAAAAATGGATGGATGAAGGAGTCGTTAAGTACCGCTGTGATTGGGAAAAAGCAGACCCTGTAGCTGCCCAGAACATAGCAGATTTGATGGACTGGCGCGATCGGCTCCACGGTTTGGGATTAATTGGCGTTTACGAAAATGGCATAGGGTTTGGCAACGTCAGCGTCAGACTGGGGAATTCTTGCCAATTCGTGATTTCGGGAACCCAGACTGCACACTTGAGAACTCTGGGACCAGAATCATACTGTACTGTTACCGAATTTAACTTAGAACAAAATTTCCTCGGCTGCCGGGGCCCCGTACAAGCTTCGTCGGAGTCCCTGACTCACGGGGCCCTGTACCTTCAGAGACAGGATATTGGCGCGATAATTCACGTCCATAATCCTAAGCTATGGCAGCAACTGCTGTTTAAGATTCCTACTACTAGAAAAGAAATACCTTACGGCACTCCTCAGATGGCCTTAGAAATGTTTAGACTTTTTGAAGAGGAGAATTTGGCAGAGCGCCAAATTCTGGCGATGGCCGGTCACGAGGACGGCATTATCTGTTTTGGCAGCACCGTGGACGAAGCTGGCAAAGTGCTTTCGGCTGTGATTGGTTACACATGAGATCTTGCACTATTATCAGAAAAAGCTAAGAAACCGGGTTTATTGACAAAAAACCTAGGATTCTACCTGTGTCTATGGCAAGAAACTAAGGTGATGACGTGGATGCCTGATTTGAGTTAGACTGAGCTTTACCCTTGACATCGGGCCGCTGGCTCGATTTAGCCTAATGGGTTCAAAACTTTTGAAGTGCCTCTTGCCTCTGCGGTAAGGGAAAGATATTTTTAAAGAGAAACACATTATATAACAAAAGCTGAGAGTCATCGTGAATCCAACTAAACTTGTAAGCTCAAAAGAACTGCAATCAGAGGTATCTCGTCTCACCGAAGAGCTGCAAATGCGCGACCAATTGGTGCAGCAGTTGTCTCAAGAACTCTTCAGGCTGGTGAAGGGAAATTCGAGTTTTGTGCCGGCGCCGGAAGTTTCCGATCGCCACCAAGCTCAAATGCAGGCAATGCGGGAACAACTCCAAGCTGTTGAAGAACAGGTGGGTTTTTATCAGGAACAAATCGCAGAGAGGGATGCTGAGGTTTACCAACTGCGGCAGTCGGTGCAGGAATTGACGGATCGCTCTCGGATGCTGGAACAGGTGGTTCAGGAATTGCCGGGGGTTTACCGCCAAAAGTTTGCCGAGCGGATCGAGCCAATTAAGGAAAAATTGGATCAACTGCAAAAGGAAAACCGCCAGTTGCACACTGAGTTGCAAAGCGTAACTTACCGTCTCGCTGTGCGGAGCCGCAAGGCTAAGGGCTTGGATCTGCCGAGCGTCGATGCTGAGGACGATCGCGGCATTCAAATGCCGAGCTTTGGCAATGTCTAAGGTTTTGATTGTGGCGGGTGGCGAGAAAGGCCCAGCCGCAAGTCTCAAGGCGGCGATCGCTCAATCTCATCCTTTAACTGAAGTCAATATCTGTGGGGTTTCTCAACTCAATTCGGGCGCGATCGCTCCGGGTGGGGCTATCGTTTGTCCCTTGACGCTGGATGTGCCAGAAAATCTCGTTTTTCCGGCTCAGGATGTGTTTCGATTTTGCCGCAATGTTTCGGCGGCGCGCGATCGAGTGTCCCAGGAGTTGCTTTTTCCCGTCGGGGGTGGCAATTTTTGGCTGCCTGTGGTGTTGACGGCAAAGGGGCCACTGTATGCTGAGGTGATCGGTGGGGAACCTGACAAGCAGTCTGGCGAGTTGAGTTACTCTCAACCGGTGCATTTGTCGGATGTTTGGCGACAGCAGTTGTATGAGTTGGCTTACCGCTTGCTGAATCTTTTAAATGCGCCGCCGGCGACTTATTTGATGCAGTTCGGGTTCGTAGGGGAAAGGATTTGTTTCGATCGACTGTGGCCTTTTCCGGCTGCACCTGCGATCGTTTCTGTCGGCCTTCAAGTGCCGGATTTATTTGTCTGTCATTGGTCTTGCTTGACAAATAAGCCTATTTATGATATACAAATTTGCTCTGGGGTTACTTGAAGTCTATGGGAAATTTGAGATTTGAGATTTGCTCTCGGGAGGTCATTTGAATCAAGCAACTAGAGCCGGAGTTTCAGCGGAGATAATTTGGTCGAAACTGTCGAAGATTTCAAAGAGTTGGTCGAGTTGAGTAATTTCAAAAATTAGCTTGACTGTGGCTGAGAGGTTGCAGATGACCAGGCGGCATCCCCGGTGGCGGGCGGCGTTGAGTCCGCCGACTAAGGCGCAGATCCCGGAACTGTCGATAAAATCTACGGCGGCCATGTCTATTACCCAGAGTTTGTGGCGTTCGGGGACAATCTCGGCTAGCTGTTGCTGGAGGAGGCTTCCGGCTTGGGAGTCGAGGCAGTTGTGAGGTTGAAGGATGATGTGTTGGTTGAAGTTGGGAAATTCCATAGCAGTTATCCTACCATCGTAAAGTATGAATAAGTGAGTTCAGTTGCTGATTCTGTTGAAAGAATCAGGGGATTTCAGCTAAGGTTTGAGGAAGGGCGATCGCCCTTGTGGGAATCGGTGGGGAGAGCCGTTGTGATAAATTTAGTAGGAAAACTGGCTAGCTATCGCGCAGAACGCAACGGCCACAATTATCTATTAGTCTAGTATGCCTGAAAGGCTAATTTTTAGTGGAACCAGCGATCGCCACAAGAGTGTGTTCTTCATCACAGCGAAAGATTGCACTATTGGCTGAATCGAGCCAATATATAAAAGTATTGAGCTTTGCAAAAGTTTACGAAGGCAGCATCCAATGTCTTTTGAGTTTTTATCGCTAGAGACTATTCAGAAATTTGCCCATGATTACGGCTATTGGGCAATATTTCTGGGAATTTTACTGGAAAATCTGGGAATTCCTCTCCCAGGTGAGACTATTACGATTGCTGGCGGGTTTTTAGCTGGTAGCGGGGAACTGAATTACTGGTTTGTGCTCGCGAGTGCGATCGGCGGTGCGACTGTGGGCGGAAATTTCGGTTATGCGATCGGCAGGTACGGTGGCTGGCCACTGCTGCTGAAGCTGGGACAATTTTTCCGCTTTCGAGAAGAACAACTGTTTGACTTAAAAGAACAGTTTAGCAAAAATGCAGCTAAAGCCGTATTTTTGGGCCGTTTCATCGCACTGCTGCGAATTTTTGCTAGCCCCCTAGCGGGTATTGCAGAAATGCCTTTTTGGAAATTTTCGCTGTTCAATGTTCTGGGTGCTGCAAGCTGGGCATCTGTAATGGTGAGTTTATCCTACTTCTTGGGACAAGTTGTGTCTTTGGAGAAATTGGTAGCTTGGGCCGCTCAATTTGCGGTATTTGCTTTGCTGTTAGCAGTTGCTTGGATTGCAATTCCTATTTGGTTGGAGTCGCGGAATTTGGACAAGACTAAATAAGATTGGTGGTTAGACTTTTTGCAAGAGTTCTGGATTTTCTGTTTTTAACTGCGGATAAACGCAAATGAATGCAGATATTATCTATTTTTGCAAAAAGTCTAAGGATTGTCGATCGCCTATTAATAACTCAGGGCTTCTGTCCTCCAAATCATCAACTTTGTAGCGATAATTTCTGTCCTCAGTCCCATCTCTGCTTAGTATGAGGATGTTCTTGGATTGATTTAAATAGGATTTCAAAAACTTGATCGCTATAATTATAATTCACAGAATGCTGCTAACCAGGGAGGAGAAGAAGTGCTATCGGAATAATCATGGTGTTCGCTGAAAGGCGATGTAATAAATACTCTAGCCCTTCAATTACTTTAAATATTTCATTAGCAATATATTGAGGACTTAGGTAATCAAGGGCGTTAAATCAAGGGTTTGAGATTGCTTCACTAAGCTCTCTTCGGACATAAAATAGTAGTACGTGTCTAGATTCTCTGGATCTCCCTGAATCCACCAATGAAACACCTTATTTACGATGCAACAAAAAAACTCAGCAAGTTTAGATTGATTATTTCGGTTATTTAGCAATAAATAAAATATTTTTTTTCCTCTAATATCTCCTTTTTGTTCCTCTTTTAATGCTTATTGCAGTTGCTATATTTATTTTGGAGTCAGATACCTTTGAACGGCTATTTTTGCACTACTTGACGGAAATAATTTTGAATTATACCGTATTTAAAGGCACAACAGCTTGTTTCACTTTCATTTAAAATTGTAGCAACGAGTCATCTGTTGTGAATTCCTTTTTCCCTTTCTTCCTCTGTCTCCTCTGCGTCCTCTGCGTTTACTTTCAAAAGTATAAATTTAACCGCAGATATACACAGATAAAGGCAGATTGAGATTGTCTGTTATTGCACAAAGCAAAGCGAAGCAATCTTCAGCCCCTGGGATTGCTTCTTACTAATTACCCATTACCCATTATCCATTATCAATTCTCCTTTCCCCTCAATCACTTCCCCGATCGCGAACGCACCAATTCCCTGAGACTCAAACCATTTAACAGCCTGTTCTACTTCCCTGGAATCGAGCAACAGCACAAACCCAATCCCCATATTAAAGGTATTGAACATATCTGCTGTGGCAACTTGGCCAGCTTCAGCAATCCACTGGAAAATTGGTAAATTTGGCCAGCTATTGCTGTGAATTTTCACAGATTGATTTGCGCCCAAACAGCGGGGCAAATTTTCCGGTAAACCGCCGCCCGTAATGTGAGCCATGCCGTGAATTTCTAGACCACTCTTAATTGCTTCGAGGACAGGTTTAACATAAATCGTAGTCGGAGTTAGCAGCACTTCTCCTAAACTTTTGCCACCTAACTTTTCGGGTTGGGAATTCCAGTCAAAACCCCCATCGCCCGCAATTTTTCTCACCAAACTAAAACCGTTGCTGTGTACGCCCGAACTCGCCAGCCCCACAGCCACATCTCCTACCCGCACCTGCGAACCGTCCAACAATTTGCTCTTTTCGACAATTCCCACGCAAAAACCAGCTAAATCGTACTCTCCCGGTTGGTAAAAACCGGGCATTTCTGCCGTTTCCCCGCCCAACAAAGCACAGCCCGCTTGCTTGCAACCGTCAGCTATCCCGGCCACCACCGCAGCTAATTGTTCGGGATTTAACTTTCCCGTCGCTAAATAATCGAGAAAAAAGAGGGGTTCGGCCCCGGATGTCAGCACGTCGTTGACGCACATCGCCACCAAGTCGATACCTACCGTGTCGTGCCGATCGAGATTGTGGGCCAATTTCAACTTAGTCCCAACGCCGTCAGTACCCGAAACCATAATCGGCTCTTTTAAACCCTCCGGAACGCTGAAAAACCCGCTAAACCCGCCGAATCCGCCCAAAACTCCCGATCTGTGCGTGCTCTTGACCATACTCCCGATGCGCGAGACAAAAGCTCTGCCCGCTTCAACATCCACACCTGCTTCTCGATAATCCATAAGTCCGCCAAATCGATTTCTAATTTTTAGTTTATGGCCATAACAGTTGACAAACAGCTTTTTTCACACTAGCTATTCGCCAGCCCACAACAGACACTAAATTTTTGTAAATTTTTGTAAATTTTTCGGGAATAACTGAAACGGCTGTAAGCACTGTAACTAAAGGATTTTATGATAGAGGGTTTGGAGAAAATTTGATGAATATTTGGTGAAAATCGCGATCGCAGCGATCCCCAACCGCAAAAGTTTGTGGTAGTCTGTTGCAGTTCGTGAACAAAACACAAATTGCGGATCGAGCACGAGTTGTCAAGTGTCAGGGAAGTTTCCGCCAATTTTTTTTGGGGCGGAAGCATGAAAGCAAAAACGCACCCCGATACTTTGCTTTGACTCACGGGGGAATGGCGAAGGGCAAGAGAGAAATCCTTGACGCCCGCCGCCAAATGGCCAATCCTCCAATCTCGGTTGGCAATGGCTATTCACAAAAATGGACGTATGAAGGAAAAATTTGTTGGTGGTCTACTCGCTATCCTGTTAGTTCCTGTGGTAGGAACGGCATCCTCTTGTCACGCACAAGCAACAGGTGCCGACAACCAAAACTCTCCGGTTTCCGAGCAAGTAATTGCCACCCAACCGTCCCGGCAGTTAAACGCGAGTCGGGTCGAAGCGCAAAAAGTCGGACAGTATCAGTATCAAGCAAGAGCTGAAATTGCCCGAGACTCGATCGCCAAAATCCAGCCCCACGAGTTAGACGGGCGACAAGCAGCGACAGTCTACGTGCGAAACATTCCAGTCATCACCTTTCTGAACGCCAATCCGGAAACAAACACGAAAATGGGAGAAGCTGGCAACAGCCAAGCCGGTGCTAGCAGTCGGTCAAAAGTAGCGGGCGCCAGAGAAAATCCCAAAGTCGGAAACATTGCCAGCAACGACCGCAACCAAGAACCCGATTCAGTTTGGCGGGCATCAACCTTAGCAGCAAGACTCAACCAGCTAGCCCGCAACAACATCGATCCGAACAGCATTACCGTTAAGTGGGAAAAAGGCGATCGCTACATTATCCAGGCAAACGGCGAGGACTTGGTAAACATCAACGCCGAAACAATCCTCCCCGACAGCACCACCGACTTTAGCCGAGACGCCCTGCAAGCAACCAATCGCCTCCGCCGGCTTCTGGGCAACGCCCCACCCCTGGAAAAAGTCGCAGGCAAACCCCAATCAGAACCCCCCGTGCTGTCTATGGGCCCAGTTCAAGTGCGCCTCAGCGGCTGGGCTTCTTGGTACGGCCCCGGATTTGACGGCAACCTCAGCGCCAGCGGCGAGCGTTTCAACCAAAATGATTTGACCGCAGCGCACCGCCACTTGCCTTTTGGAACTAGAGTCATGGTGAGAAATCTCGACAACGGCCGCACCGTAGTTGTCCGCATTAATGACCGCGGCCCCTATGTGGGCGATCGGGTCATTGACTTGTCCGCCGGCGCCGCCAGCGTGCTGGGAATGATGAGCAGTGGCGTTGCGAGAGTGGAAATCGAAGTGATCGAACCGCCGCAGCCAACAAAAGTTGAACGCTGAACGGTAGTCTAAGGCAGAATACAAAAGTTATCCGAAGTGTAGAAGGCAGAAAGTAGAATAAAACTGACATCTTGCACCATTCTTTTTGGAAGAGGCATCTTACCTGTTCTTGAGGATGATGCAAGATGTCAAGTCGAACAAATTCTGACAAATAAACTCTGCATTCTGCCGAATGCCTTCAGGAGATTCTACCGGTGCGCCTGTTTACTACCATTGCAGCACTTCGCTGCTACTTAAATTTACAAAAGTCTGCTGCACCTCATTTGACAGTCGGTTTGGTGCCGACGATGGGAGCTTTGCACGCAGGACATCTGAGCTTGATCCAGCGGGCAAGGCAAGAAAATGCGATCGCCCTGGTCACCATTTTTGTCAACCCGCTGCAATTTGGGCCCACAGAAGATTTTCAAGATTATCCTCGGAATTTCGAGCAAGACCGGCTGTTGTGCGAACAAGCTGGGGTTGATGCCATATTTGCTCCCTCAGCAACGGAAATGTTCGGCCATCAAGCAGTCGGCACAGAAACAGAGCAAACCGCCCAAAAACAGATAGAGATTCACCTTTCATCCTTAACTCAAGTAGTCCCGCCACCGGCGATGACATCGGTTTTGTGCGGCAAAGCAAGGCCGGGTCATTTTCAGGGCGTCGCGGCAATTGTTACTAAACTCTTGAGTTTGGTGCAGCCGACAAAAGCTTATTTCGGTCAAAAAGACGCCCAGCAGTTAGCAATTATTCGGAAGCTGGTCTTTGATTTTAACTTGCCTGTAGAGATTGTCGCTTGTCCGATCGTCCGCGAAGAGTCGGGACTGGCAATGAGCTCTCGCAATCAGTATTTAACAGCAGAGCAAAAACAGCAAGCCTCCGTACTCTACCGCGCGCTGCAACAAGCCTCGGAAACTTTTGCTTCAGGGGATCGCACCGCAGTGACCGCAATCGCTGCCGCGCACGCAGCAGTCGCAGAAGAACCAGCAGTAAAGCTCGAATACGCCGAAATCGTCGATCCCGACAGTCTGACGCCGTTGCAGGTTGTGGAAACAGCGGGACTTTTAGCCGTGGCCGCCAGAGTTGGCTCTACTCGCTTGATTGACAATATAATTCTCAGGAATCGCCGGCCCATTGTGGCGATCGACGGCCCGGCGGGAGCAGGCAAATCTACCGTAACTCGCCTTGCCGCAACTGCTTTGAACTTGTTTTATCTGGATACCGGTGCGATGTATCGGGCGCTGACTTGGCTGGCATTGAAAACAGACACGCCGATTTCCGACGAATGCGCGATCGCCGAATTAATCAGTTCGAGTTATTTGGAATACAACCTCGATCCCGCGTCCCCGATGTTGAAGATTAACGGCGAAGAGGTAACCGAGGCAATTCGCAGTTTGGAAGTGACATCCCGCGTCTCGGAAATGGCGGCAATTCCCGCCGTGCGGCAGTTTCTGGTGGAGGAACAGCGGCGCTGCGGCACAAAAGGCGGAATTATAGCAGAAGGCCGCGATATCGGCACTAACGTGTTTCCCGATGCGGAACTGAAGATTTTTTTGACGGCTTCGGTACAAGAGCGATCGCGCAGGCGGCTGTTAGAACTTAAAGATACCGATCGGGCTAATATTAGCTTGGCCCAATTGGAACAAGACATCGCCCTACGGGACGAAAAGGACAGCACCCGCGAGGTTGCACCTTTGCGTAAAGCGGCGGATGCTGTGGAAATTCAAACAGACAATCTGACTGTTACTGAAGTTATCGATCGGATTGTCGGCTTGTACAAAGAGAGAATCGGCCCTAAAAGTTAATTTTACGAGCCTGGGGGCGCGCGATCGCCCTCATATCAAATCCGGTTAAACTCACATCTTGCACCATTCTCGCTTAACAGGCTTTCGGGTCTATCCCACAAAGACTAAATTTTCTTGTGGGGTGGAATCTTCTAGCCAGCCCTTGAAAGGCTTATTAACAATAGTGCAACATCTCACGTTAAACCAACTTGCAGTGTCAGGTAGGGACGCGGGCCGATGCGCGCTGAGTCCCTAAGAATATCGTGCCATTAATCCGATTTGAGCGCCGTCCCCCTAGCTGGGGAAAAAGTTCAACCATCCCGCGTTTTCATGGGTTAGGGCATTTCTGGCGTACAAATCTTAAATTTTTTTATCCGGACGCACTTCCCCACGATCGGTCATTTGCAGTAGCATCTTTAGATGCCATCCAATTTAAGATTATCCTCTTAAGTGGATTAACTTGATATCAACATAAAATCTCAAATTAACTGTGCAAGGTGTGAAGGAGAGAAGGACGTGACAAAATTGAAACTGCTGTGGAGGCGGCGAAAAACTTTCATCGTTGGTTTTATCGCAGCCACAGGAAGTTTTTTGTTGGGTGTGACATGGCCGATTAACTTGCGGGCAAATCAGCCCTTGCAACCGATTCAGGCGCAAGTCTTGGCCGTATCCCAGTCCCAAGAACAACAGCCGATGTCCACTATTAATAAGTTCTCCGAGGCGATCGCCAATCGAGTAGAATTTTCCCAACAGGCTCTAGCCCAAGTGCAGGCAATCCGATTTCAATCAGCCGTACCGGATCAGTTTCAAGGTACAACCATTAGTCACGCGAAACTCGACTCCCAGCACAAGGCGATCGCCCTGACATTTGACGACGGCCCCTGGCCGAAAACAACTACACAAATCCTAGATATTCTCAAGGAAAATAATATTAAGGCTACATTCTTCTGGGTAGGAAAATACCTGCAAAATTCTCCCGAAATTGGCAAACAGGTTGCAGCAGCCGGTCACGCGATCGGCAACCACACTTGGAACCATGAATACCTTCAGTATAACGAAGACGGTGCCGCTCGCGAGATCGATCGCACTTCATCCTTAATTGAGGAGTTGACCGACATCCAAACATCGATGTTCCGCCCGCCAGGAGGCATTTTAAACAATGGATTGACAGCTTACGCTCAAAAGAAAAATTATGCAGTTGTGATGTGGTCTGCTGATTCTTTTGATTGGCGCACTCTTACGGAATCTTTAATCGACAACGTGATGAGGCAGGCAAATTCCGGCGGCATTGTGCTGATGCACGATGGCGGCGGCAATCGTTCTAGAACTGTAAAAGCTTTGCCTGATATTATTGCTAAACTGAGAAAGGAAGGGTACAGTTTCGTAACAGTTCCCGAGTTATTGCAGATGCAAGAACAAGAGTCAAAACAGCAGGAAACAGCACAAAAATAAAAATTTGGAAAAGTGGGACTTTACACCATTTTTCCATTTTTTTGTAAGTCGTTAGATGGATTTTTCATAACTATATAGCGCAGGTGAAGGTTAATCGCAGTTATAAAATTAATATAGACACGGCTGTGGTCATCGCTACCTCCCGCCATCGCGTACACCAAACCGCGCCGATATTCATGCCGGACGGTATTATCACGTTCGAGGGCAAGGTAATCTTCGGGGCTAAACGCAGAGGGGATGGCAATCATAGCGTTAGAGGCAAAATCGATACATTCATTTTAGCCATATTACCAATTTAGGGTTGAATCTAAGGGCAAATCCTGCAACTGAGAATTCACCCAATTAGCCGCCGCCAAACCCGATCGCAAAGCACCCTCTATTTGACCTTCGCCGCACAAATCCCCCGCACAAACCAGCGGCAAATTCCCCCCAGCCGACAAACAAGATACAGGCAAAGGATTTCGACAAAAAGCATAGCGCCAGCGGTGAACCTGTAACCATTCCGGCTGCTTCAGCCAAGGGATTAAATATTCAGAAGCTCTCGAAAGCAATTCCTGACCGACAGTTTCCAAATCAGCAGCTTCTAAATAGCGTTCTGCAAAAGTTGCGCTGCTGTGAACAACAAACACCGGCTGCTGCGGATCGAGCCGTTTGCTGCTGTCCAAACCAACCCAAGCTAAATCAGCATTATCGGGAAAAGAAACAGATTTCCACTGCGGATTTAGATTGCTCAAATCTTGGTGTTTTGCCACAGGATAGCCAGCCATAACGGTAATGCAAGGGTCGTACTCCACCGAACGTAATTTGTCAAGAAAATCAGGTTGAAAACCAATTTCCGAATTCAAAAACATTAAAGCTTGAGGAGCCGGAATTGCTACTACAACAGCCTTAGCAATCAATTCTTGAGGCGTCTGTAAATTGTCGTCGGTAACTTCTAGGGAAAGATGCCACATTTGGTTATCTGTAGTCGAAATAGCTTGTACGCGGCGGCCAAAGCAAATTTCTAAACCCTCCGCTAGATACTTACCCACAGCATTCATACCCGCAGGTGCGACATAACAAGAATTAGGAATAGCAGAAAGTTCTCCCTGTCTGAATTCCCAGACAGTATCAGTCCAGAGTTTGAGGATCTCCCGATCGACCAAAGCCTCAATTAACCCCTGCACCGCATCCCCCTGCGGTTCCAGATACCGCGCCCCGTGATCGGCCCTAGTACCCTGTACGCGGCGGGTAGCAACACGTCCCCCCGCGCCGCGAGATTTCTCAACAACCGCCACAGAATAACCAGCTTGACGCAACCGTTGAGCGCAACTCAGCCCCGCCATACCCGCACCAATCACCGCAACATCGAACATAATCAATCAGTCAGCCTTGTGAATCTAAACATCAGCTTAAAGGCTGCGAGCTGAATTTGTACCTTACCGATGACTCAAAAGAGCCGTAGCTTGCGGGGCCCGACGCCATCGCCCTGCACCAAGTAGTAGAATAAAGGACAGCACGAATCCATGATTAAGACCAGATCAAAAAATGCCACTGTAGGTAAATCCTAAATCCTCATGGTTGTCAATCAGCAGCAATCTAAAATCTAAAATCTAAAATCTAAAATCGAATAGGGGAGGGCAAAATTTTGGACGAACTCAGAGCAGCACTCGAATTGACAACAGAAGAAGAATTGCAGCAACTAACAGAACTTCTGTTCAGCCGCAAGTTTAACCCTTTAGATTACGTGCAAACCCCCGCACCGATAGATGTACAAAGTCGCGATCGCGAAGCATGGCTCGACGCGGTTGAACAGCGGTTTCGCTATCTTGCAGCCGACGGGTTGACGGTACTCAGAGGGCGAACCCAACAAGTAACTTACAGACAAGCACTAATTCAAGTTTGTCGCTATCTCAAAATCCCTTATCCCAGACAGTTGTCAACCACCGACTTAGAGGCAGAAGTATTTCTGCACTTAATGGGCCGCGCGTGGAAGCGTTTACCCGCAGACGAACAGCAAGCGCTGACAGTGCGCGTACAGCGAGCGATCGTTGATTCTAAACTCTCAGAACCCCTGCCAATTTCTGCAGAAAAAGACCCGCTCGGTTTGCTGTTCAAAGGTGGCAGCGCTTTAGCTGTTAGTTCTATCTTAAAACCAATGCTGCTCAAACTAATGGCCAATCAATTTGCGCTGCATTTTGCCACCTATCAAATGGCAAAACAAGGAGTGCTTGCAGGCACTGCAACTGCAGCAACCCAGTTTCAAAATTATGTCGCAATTCAGACGGCGCGGCGCGGTATGGCGGTGAGTGCGGCTCGTTACGGTGCGACGCGGAGCGTATTTTCGTTGGTCGGCCCGGTGATGTGGACTTGGTTTTTAGCGGATTTGGGTTGGCGATCGATTTCCACGAACTACGGCCGCATTATCCCGACCATTTTTGCCTTAGCTCAAATACGCCTGACGCGATCGGAATGCGTTTGGGAACTAGCTTAACGATGGTAAATTGTAGATTTTAGATTTGAGATTGGGAGTGTGGGTGAATATCAAAAATCGGTTGAAATTAGCTGCCAAAAAGACAGCCGAAAATCTCAAGTCTCGCCTCCAAAAACATCCAGATCCCCGCCTGCAAATCCCTTGGAATTTCGCTCAAGTGGGGATGCTGATTTTTCCCTTAATTCCGATTTTGGGAGCTTTAGGTTTATTCCTGGGATTGGCCGGCACTTGCAAGCAAAAGTTCCGTCAAATTAGTCGCCGCCCGTTGAATCGAGGATTCGCAATTCTGAGCGCGCTGCTAGTCATCACAGCGGTTTTTGCCCACAACCGCATCGAGGCCTTTTTAGGGTTGTACAATTTCTTGCCGTTCTTTATATTGTTTGCCGCTTTCAGCAGTTTAATTCAAACTTTGCCTCAATTGCGGCAATTGTCTTGGATGATTGTAATTAGTTCAATTCCAGTGATAATTTTAGGCCTGGGACAGCAATTTTTAGGCTGGAGCGGCATCGATCAATTGCAGCCTGTTTTTGGCTGGGTACTCGAACCCAGAGGCAATCCCCCCGGCCGCATGGCTTCTGTGTTTATGTACGCTAATATTTTAGCTTGCTATCTGACAATTGCTTTTATTTTAGCACTGGGACTGTGGATGGAAGAAGTCAGTTGTCAGTTGGGAGTTGTCAGCCGTCACCACTTACCAATGCCCAATGCCCAATTCCCAATTCCCAATGCCCAATTCCTATTTTTAAGTTGTGCAGCGATCGGAAATGCTCTTGCTTTGATTTTTACTAATTCTCGCAATGCTTGGGTAATGGCAGTTTTGGCAGTTTTGGCTTTTGCATTTTATGCGGGTTATAAAAAATTATTAGCTGCGGTTTTGAGTGTGGCTAGCACAATTTTTTTGTCTGCCTTTGGCCCGGAACCACTGCGGCAATCTTTACGAAGAATTGTTCCGGCTTTCTTTTGGGCTAGACTCACCGACGAGATGTTCCCAAATCGGCCGACTGCTACTTTGAGAAAAACTCAGTGGGAATTTGCTTGGTCTATGACTCAGCAGCGTCCTTGGACTGGTTGGGGATTGCGAAATTTTACGCCTCTCTATCAAGCTCAGATGCAAGAATGGCTCGGTCACCCTCACAGTTTGATACTGATGTTGACTGCGGAAACGGGAATACCCGCAACGCTTTTTTTGTTTGGTTTAGTTGGTTGGGTTTTGGCTAGGGGTGTTTTGCTGCTGACGAATTGGCCACTTTTTCCTGCGGATATCAAACACGAGCAAATAGCAACACAGGAAGTAGCGGAAAATGCTTTTGTGTTCAATCAAAAATCTATAATTAATAGCAAAAGTCAGGTGGTTTGTCAAGATGTAAGAGCGACCGATCGCCTAATTTTTTTCAGTTATTTATTAGCCTTCGCCGCCTGTACGCTTTTTAACACTGTAGATGTGACGCTGTTTGATTTTCGAGTCAATACTACAAGCTGGTTGCTGTTGGCGGCGATTTGGGGTGTGTGCGAGGGGGAATAGTTTTGAGTTGAGGAATTGGCATTGGGAATTGGGAATTGGGCATTGGGAAGGAGAAATTCAGTAATTAATCCTCCTTCTTCCTTCTTCCCTCTTCCCTCTTCCTTCTTCCTTCCTTTATTCTACCGTCACCGACTTCGCCAAATTTCGTGGCTGATCCACATCCAAACCCCGACGCGCCGCAATGTGATAAGCCAACAATTGCAGCGGAATCACTGTCACAATCGGCGACAACAATTCATCCACCAAAGGCACCGGCAAAATGTGGTCAAAAATATCGGCTTCCGCCACACCTTGCTTCGGCGTAACGCCAATTAAACGGGCGTCGCGCGCCTTCGCTTCTTGAGCGTTGGAAAGCACTTTTTCGTAGACGCTTCCCGGCATGGCGATCGCCACTACAGGCACTTTTGCATCCAAAAGGGCGATCGGGCCGTGTTTCATCTCTCCCGCCGGATATCCTTCGGCGTGAATGTAGCTAATTTCCTTCAGTTTCAGCGCCCCTTCCAAAGCAATGGGAAAGTTTATGCCCCGCCCCAAAAAGATAAAATCTTGGGTGTCTGTAAACTGGTGGGACAATTCCTCCACATACTGTTCTTGAATCTCCAAAAACTTCTCAATCTCCGCTGGCAACTGGCGCAAACCAGCAATAATTTCTGCCAATCTATCTGTGTTGATTGTTTGCCGCTGGTGCGCCAAATCCAAAGCTAAGAAATAGAATGCCATCAACTGAGTGACAAAAGTTTTAGTCGCAGCAACGCCGATTTCTATACCAGCGTGGGTGTTGATTACCTGCGGCATCATGTGGGCGATCGAACTTTCAGTCCTGTTAGTAATGCCTAACATTCTCGCCCGGAATTTATCAGTAAAACCCGCGCGGCGCTGCTGTTCCATCCCCAAAGCAGCCAGCGTGTCCGCCGTTTCTCCCGACTGTGTTACCCCAATAGTTAAAGTATTTGCTGTCAGCGGTGGCGGTGCGTAGCGGTACTCCGAAGCGTACTGCACCGCAGTGGGAATATTAGCTAATTGTTCCAACAAATATTTGCCAATTAGCGAGGCGTGCCAGCTCGTTCCGCAGGCGAGAATTGAAATTTGTTCGACATCGGCACAAAGTTCCTTGGGCAAGTTGAGATTGATGGGAGAGCGCGGATTTCCTGGCTGCCAATCGCTGTCTAAATAAGCCTCCAAACAAGCTCGGACTACGGCGGGCTGCTCGTAAATCTCCTTGTGCATGAAGTGTTTGAAGCCTTGTTTTTCGACTAAAACCGGACTCCAACCAAGGATGCGCGGGCTTTTTTTGAGCCTTTCCCCTGCAAAGCTGTAAACTTCGACTCCCATCGGAGTTAGCCTTGCCAATTCGCCATTTTCCAAGGACAAAACAGTGCGGGTGTGAGATACTAAGGCCGGCGTGTCGGAAGCGCAGAAAAATTCGCCTGCACCAAAGCCAATCACCAAAGGAGCTTGCTGTCTGGCGACAATTATTTCCTCTGGAAAATCTGCACAGATAACGGCGATCGCAAAAGCTCCTTCTAATTTATTTACCGCCTTTAAAACAGTTTCCAAAAACGATAAATCAGCAATTTTCTCTGTTTTTTTATCTTTTCTTTCTTCGTTCTCCCTTCTTGCTTCTTTCAAAAATTCAGCTATTAAATGAGGAATAACTTCTGTATCCGTATCCGAGACAAATTTATGTCCCTTCGCTTTCAATTCTTTCCGCAACTCGCGATAATTTTCGACAATTCCATTTTGAACTACCGCAATTCGCCCGCTATTATCCATGTGAGGGTGAGCGTTATATTCTTCAGGCTTGCCGTGAGTTGCCCAGCGGGTGTGTCCGATGCCGATGGGAGCGAGAGAGTCTATCTCTGCTAGCTTTTCCCGGAGGTTGTGCAATTTGCCCTTTGCTCGGATGCAGGTAATTTCTCCTTCGGAGATGGTAGCGAGGCCCGCTGAATCGTAGCCCCGGTATTCTAGTTTCTCCAATCCTGCTAGCAAAATCTCGCTTGCTGCTTGCGTGCCGATATAGCCAACGATTCCGCACATTTAACGTACTACTCCTGCTTAGCGATCGCAATAAAACTCAAGTTTTATCATTTTTACCTTCTTCCGGCCCAGAATGCAGATTCCGCGACAAAAAAAGAGGGGGCGATTAAATTGCCCCCCCTTTTGTGCCCCTAATTCGATCGGCGTGTCGATCGATATTTAGTAAGCTAGACCCATACTGCGAGTGGTTTCTGCTCCCAGGTAAACCCGGATGCTGAGAAAATCGGTAGGGCAAGCAGTTTCGCAACGCTTGCAGCCTACACAGTCTTCGGTGCGGGGAGAGGAGGCAATCTGAGCTGCTTTGCAGCCATCCCAGGGCACCATCTCCAAAACGTCAGTCGGACAAGCGCGGACGCATTGAGTGCAGCCGATGCAAGTATCGTAAATTTTGACTGAATGAGACATTGAATAAAGGCTCCCAACGAGTCACTAAAAATTTGCTTGCTCTGCGAATTAACAGATTTGACGGCGAGATGCCACCGCTATAGCCTGCACAGAGAATTAAAGGTTAGTCTACCGCAGTGCCTGGAAGCACTTCGCGAAAAAGCGACAAAACTTCACAGTTATTCACGCTGAGACTCTGATACAACCCATTTGGGATCTCTATCATTCGCCAACCGTTTGAGCATCAGCCTGATGAAATACAAATTGAGTTTCGCAGTGGCATTGGTGAGAGTCTGCTCAAAGTTCTTGACTAAACTCTTACAGCTTTACATCCAAGGATTTGACCGTTCAATCACGAGCGCGAATTGCCATCACGACAAATCCAGTTTTCCCCTCCAGCGCCATTTTTTCGGCTTTCGTTAGTTTCCGTGCAAGTTTAAACCGGATCTGGGTCATAATCTGGGGATAGAGTTTTTACTTTCTCTGGCATGAGCCGAGCCGGGTGATACCTCTTGCCCTTGCAGAACCATCGTCTTCGGAATATTAACGAGCCCGAGTGTGAAAGTAATCGCAGTGGTGAATCAACATTTCATCAAGCCACAGTCCTCGAACACACTGGTTTTTGTGCAAGGGATCTGAGATATTGCACCATTATCAATAAC
Organism: Microcoleus sp. B3-D2; assembly: GCF_036705345.1. Taxonomy (NCBI): domain Bacteria; kingdom Bacillati; phylum Cyanobacteriota; class Cyanophyceae; order Oscillatoriales; family Microcoleaceae; genus Microcoleus; species Microcoleus sp. B3-D2. The sequence continues at coordinate 36,629 of NZ_JAUBUG010000041.1, read as the reverse complement.
CCTTCTATGGGCGGGCTCTCCTGCCCACCCCACAAGAAAATGCACTTGTTGTGGAACAGGCCGGAAAGCCTGTTCTTAAGAATGGTGCAAAATGTGCAATGGATAAAAAACGGCAAGCTGACTGGTATCAACGGCTAGATGTTGTTTGATGCCATTGGTGCATTTGTAATGGCAGAAGCCTTGAGACTCGACACTCGCAAATTGCACGTATTTTTTACGGCTACACGGAGCTATTAGAGGATTTCTAGGCGTTTGTCAATCAATTTTACGCTGTGAGGTAATGAAGGGAGATCGGGGAGCCAAGAAGAAACCCACGAGACTAGCGAAGAGAATCGGTGTAAAAGTGCTAAATCCTGTTAATTTGGCGAGTAGCAGAGTTGTACTAATTGGAGTCCGAGTAACTGTTGAATTCAGAGCAGCCATTACACAAATCATTGCCAAAGTCTCGTTGGACGCGGGATTAATGATAGCGATTGCCTTTCCTAAACAGGCTCCTATAAAAAAGAGTGGGATGATAATCCCCCCCCGCCAGCCTCCATTTACGGTCGTACTAATGGCAAACACTTTAGCAATAACTAAAGTTAAGACAAATCCCAAAGAAAAGTTTCCCTCAACAATTTTTTCAATTTGATGTTCGCCAAAGAAACGAGTGAGCGGAAAAAAAGCTGATAAAACACCCAGTGCTAGCCCAGCTAAAGTAGTTCGCACATAGATTGGACTGCGTATTGAATCAAACAAGCGACCCACACTGCGAAATACAGCGATAAAAAACCACCCCATAATTGCCCCTACGATTCCATAAGCCATCGCTGCGGCAAAGTCATAAAGGCTGTCCACATTGTATTGAGGAAAATGCCAGGTAGGGCCAATTCCAAGCTGGGTAATTCCTACAAAGATAGTGTAACTTGCACAACTTGCCACGACCGCAGGCAATATGGCTTCAAAATACTCCACAACATTCTGATGGTGCAGGATTTCTAAAGCAAAAAAAGTACCACCCAAAGGAGCACCGAACAAAACTGTAAAACCAGATGCCATGCCAGCAATACTCAAAGTTCGTAGTGCCTCTCCGGTCAATTTAAAGCGATCGGCTAACCATGTACCGATTGAACCTGTGACTTGCACCATTGGTGCTTCTGGACCAGCACTGCCTCCACTTGCAATACTGATTAGCGACGACAGAATCATCGAAGGATTTTCGTTCATGGGTAATCGCCCCCCATTGAGATGAATATTGTCAATAATCAACCCTATTTCGCCAGGATTGCCCAGCCAATGAATCAGCAAACCGATGAGCAAACCAGCAAGGGGCATAATAATTAGTAGAGAAACTCCACTAAAATATTCAAATCCCAGCATTATGTAAGACAAAAACATCCAATAAGTTGCAGCAAATAAACCACAAATTATTCCTAGCATTGCCCATAGCAATACCGAACGTGTGAGATTTACTGGGTTCCGTTTCATTCCTTATTCCTTGTCAAGAGCTAGCCAGTTAGGAAGTGTTAAAAAACTATTTTGTGTAATGGTATACAACTTCTGTTTCTGTTATCTGCATATTAACCTACCAACCACCACACTTGCTATTGAGTGTAAATCCGGCTATCGAATGCGCTCTAACAATCGCAGTCAAACAAGGGCTGAGAAAGGAACTGAGGCACAGGTTATCAGTTGTGTAGCCCCCTTGTAACGCCCTCCGTTGAAGCCCCCGCCGTTAGACAGCTTCATCTTTTGGTGGTGTCAATAGCTTAAAAAACCAATTTGGGATGTCTGATAAGGAGCTAAGATCGGGAATAAATGGGATAGTCCAGCAGCTTAACCGACAAAGAGTCAGAACTCCGCAGCGCTATTGTTGCCCCACAAGAAGAAGACTAGACTACCTATCCGCACAAAAGGACAAATTTTGGCTGGCATCTTCTATCAGCTCAAGAATGTATGAGCGCGATCGAGCTTCCCGCTAGCATTCGGGTATAATTCCGATCTAACGGGATTGCATCTTAGAAAGAACCAAAATCCTTACTACAAACCTGGATTGGATATTAGAAAGTACTAAAGTCCTTACTACAAAGCGGCGCAAATCGATCGACTAAAAGCCTAATTTTTCTAACACGGGCTTAGTGGACACGATATGTCGATCGAGCCCTAGTTTTTTTGGCTCCACACCCAAAGCCAAAGCCACCAATTGCGACAAATGCAACACCGGCAAACTTAATTTGCGCCCGATTACTTTTTCCACCTCCGGCTGTCGCGAATCCAAATTCAAGTGACAAAGGGGACAAGGCGTTACCATACAATCAGCGCCATTGTCAAGAGCATCTTGAATATGTTTGCCTGCCATCTGAAAAGATTGGTTAGTGGCATAACTCGCCAACGGCCAGCCGCAGCACTGCGTCCGCCCTCGATAGTAAACCGGAGTTGCCCCGATCGCCCGAAACACATTTTCCATCGATTCGGGTTGGTGCGGGTCATCGTAAAGCAGCTTATCCTGAGCTCGCAGCAGGTAGCATCCGTAAAAAGACGCGCACTTCAAGCCAGAAAGCTTGCGGGTGACTCGCTTCTGCACCTCGTCGAGCCCGTAATCGGCAACGATCGCCCACAACAGATGTTTCACCTCGGTACTGCCTTGATAAGGCGAACAGCCTTGTTTTTTGAGTAAACCGTTGACTTTTTCTATGTAGTTGGGATCGGTTTTTTGGCAATCCTTGAGGCGATCGTCCACATGACCGATTACTCCTTGACAAGTGCTGCAATGCGTCAGCAAAGGCAAATTCAGTTCCTCGGCCAAAGCAATATTGCGGGCGTTGACAGTATCTTCGAGCAACTGCGAATCTTCCTTGAAAGTGCCAGAACCGCAGCAGGAAGCTTTCTTGAGTTCCACCAGTTCAATCCCCAACGCTTGAGTGAGGGCTTGGGTAGACAGGTAAAGTTCGCGGGCAGCCCCTTGGGCAACGCAACCGGGAAAGTAAGCATATCTGAGAGTTTGGGATGGCATAGTCGTTTCTGCTGGGGACACAAGGTTCGGGAAAAGAAACTTGAGCCATCGAAGTCGGGAGGCTTCCTGCTTAGTTTTCCCTCTTTATAATTAACGTAATCACCGCCTAGCTAGGAGCTAATTGTCAGCTTTTCTGAAGCATTTTGAGTTGATGACTGACGCACCACCGACCAAAAATCCGGTTCCTCAACGTTATCAGGTGGCTAAACGAGATGATTGATTTTGCGCTATTGGGTTTTTTTTTGCCTTAGTCCGAGAGTTGCTGCGATCGTCCGTGTCCCAATTGTCGCTGGCCCGTGTCACTTAGAAAAGCGGCCAGCCTTTGTCCTGCAGATCCCCCTTTCGGATAAGATTAGATACGCAGCAACCAATGAGGACACGATGTTATGAGCCAAGACGACATTTTTGCTAGAGTCCAGAAAATTGTGGCAGAGCAACTGGAAGTCGATAAGAGCGAAGTCAAGCCCGAAGCCAACTTTGCTAACGATTTAGGAGCAGATTCCTTAGATACTGTAGAGCTGGTCATGGCTTTGGAAGAAGAGTTTGATATTGAAATTCCCGACGAAGCAGCCGAAGGAATTACTACGGTTCAAGCTTCTGTAGATTTCATCAGCAGCAAACTTGCAGCTCCAAAAGCATAAAATACCTGTCTTTTCCCCTAAGAGGAGAGAAGTTAGAAAACTGGAAACTCCTCTTTTGTTCTGCGTTCTGGGTGTTTAATTTTTTGAAACTGAAATCATGACAAATTTAGAGCGTAAGCGCGTTGTTATCACGGGTCTCGGCGCGATTACACCGATCGGCAATACCTTGTCCGAATATTGGGACGGGTTGCTTGCCGGGAAGAATGGTATAGGCCCGATCACCTTATTCGACCCGTCGCGGCACGACTGCCGCTTTGCCGCAGAGGTGAAGGGTTTCGACCCACACGACTATTTAGAGCGCAAGGAAGCAAAGCGCATGGATCGCTTTGCTCAATTTGGGGTGTCAGCGAGCAAACAAGCTATTGCTGATGCAAAGTTTGAGATTAACGACCTGAACGCAGAACAGGTGGGTGTCATTCTTGGCACTGGCATTGGTGGCCTGAAGGTTTTGGAAGACCAGCAAGAGATCTATCTAACTCGCGGCCCCGATCGGTGCAGCCCGTTTATGATTCCCATGATGATTGCGAATATGGCCGCAGGGCTGACGGCGATTCACACGGGCGCGAAGGGGCCAAACTCTTGCACGGTGACGGCCTGCGCTGCCGGGTCAAATGCCGTGGGCGATGCGTTTCGCTTAGTTCAGGGGGGCTACGCTCAAGCCATGATTTGCGGCGGTACGGAAGCTGCGGTGACACCTTTGTGCGTGGCGGGTTTTGCTGCGGCGAGGGCGCTTTCGACTCGCAACGATGACCCGACTCATGCTTCTCGTCCGTTCGATCGCGATCGTGATGGTTTTGTCGTCGGCGAAGGTGCTGGGATTCTGATTCTAGAAGAAATGGAACACGCTCTGGCGCGTGGCGCGAAGATTTACGCAGAAATCGTCGGCTACGGTTCAACTTGCGATGCGTATCACATGACTTCTCCGGTACCGGGGGGGGAAGGTGCGTCGCGGGCGATGGCTTTAGCGCTCAAGGATGCGGGTTTGACGCCGGATCAAGTGAGCTATATCAACGCTCACGGCACGAGCACGCTTCCCAACGATTCTACGGAAACGAAAGCGATTAAAAAGACTTTGGGAGACCACGCTTACAAAGTAGCAATTAGTTCTACCAAGTCAATGACCGGCCATCTTTTGGGCGGTTCTGGGGGAATTGAGGCGGTGGCGACGGTAATGGCGATCGCCAATGACAAAATCCCGCCGACAATTAATCTGGAAAATCCCGATCCTGAGTGCGATTTGGATTATGTTCCTCATACAAGCCGCGATCTAAAAGTTGATGTGGCGCTGTCGAATTCCTTTGGATTTGGCGGCCACAACGTGACACTGGCATTCAAGAAGTTTGTTCGGTAACGGCTAATCCGAAAATCGAGAGTTAAAAGGTGAAAAAATATTTTTTTACCTTTGTAGGGTAGGCATCTTGCCTGCCCTAACTTTCTGAAGTATAACCGGAGCGCTCCTATGAATCAACCAATTATTCGATTTCTGACAACCAAGAATTATAAAAATCTGCACTTAGATCCATCTGTAAAGTTAAACAACCTTAATATATTTATTGGCTCAAACGGTTCAGGCAAAAGCAATTTCATCAGTTGTTTAAAATTTTTAAAAGATTGCCTAATAGCTATTCCAGACGAAAATCGGGGCGTGAGTAGTTTTGAGGATGCTATTTCTAAATTTGGTGGCGATCGCATCTTAGATGTCAATGTTGAAAGTCCGGCAAAGGTCAGTATAGCTTGCTGTTTTTCGCAAATTAACCAAACTGGTAATCTTCAAAAAGACAGCGCAATTCTTGATTTCAAACTTTATACCGATCGACAAAAAGTAAGGGCGAGCATTTCTGAAGAATATCTGTATGGCGGAGAAGATTTGCAGGAAACTTCCAGCAAGCCACCTTTCTATTACTATAAATTGCATAACAGAGAATTAGGGCAAGGAGTTTTATCTGTTTACAATTTTCCCGGTCAAGAGCCAACTCATTTTGAAACTTTAGATAACATTCCTACAAGTTCTTTGGGTTTGTTGACAATTACGACACTGCTTGAAAATAGTCAATTACCACCAGAAAATACACCTGTTTACAAAATTAGAAGAGAATTAATTAAATTTATTTCAAAATGGCAATTTTATAATGCCAATAACATGAATTTGAATTTAATTAGAACCGCAGAGCCTAAAATAGGTGGAAGTGATATTTACCTATCTCCATCTGGAGATAATCTGCCCTTAGTTTTGGAGAATTTAAGCCAAAATATCGACTTTGAAGATAGCCTGAACGAGGCGATGAAATCGATATTACCAAAAACTCGTCGCATTAGACCTGTACGTTCTGGTCGCCTATCTCTCACTGTACAATGGTATTTTGAAGATATCAAAGAAGCATTTTACCTTAATGAAATGTCAGATGGAACTGTGAGGATGCTTTGTTGGGCAACTATTTTACATTCTCCACTCCTTCCTTCTTTGATAGTTATTGATGAACCGGAATTAGGATTGCACGTATCCTGGATGCCAATTTTAGCTGAGTGGATTAAAAAAGCTGCGACAAAAACTCAGATAATTATTACCACACATAGTCCCGACCTTTTAGATCACTTTACTGATTGTTTAGAGAATGTTCTTTGTTTTTATTCCGAAAATAGAACCCATTTCTCAGTCAAATCTCTTTCAAAAGAACTGCTGGAGCCAAAACTTGAAGAGGGATGGCAATTGGGCGACTTATACCGTGTTGGCGATCCAAGTATTGGAGGATGGCCGTGGTAGTGTGGGTTTACTCTGGAGGCGGTGAAGCTGAGGTTAGAGGATTCTTTCCTTTTTTAGACAAAAATTTTCCTGGGTGTAGATTTGAACGAAAAACACCGGTTCGTGACAAACCTGGCCCTAAAGCTAATAAAGCAGGTAGTTATGGAAGAACAGGTCAAAGCTTAATCGAGCAAATCAAGCAAGAATTGCCACTCGCCTTAAAAGCAGAACCAAATAAATGCGACCTGATTTTAGTTTTTGACGATTTGGATTGTCGCGATTCTGAGACACAAAAATTAAAAATATTGTCAGAGATATCAAAAATACCAGAATGTGCTGACATCAAAAAATTTGTTGGGTTTGCCGCGCCGGAAATCGAAGCTTGGATTATTGCTGATTGGAATAATTCAATAGCTAAACATTCAGATTTTAGAGCCAGACATGAACGTATGCGTTGGTGGCTGAGGACACAAAGAAAATTTCTTTTTGATACTCCAGAATCATTTAGTGAATATGATTCTAAAAGAGATTGCTGTCGAGAAAAACTATCAGAATATTTAATTGAGTCAAGTGTTCAAGATGAAGTCGATCGCGATAAAGCACGCTTTTCTAAAGGAATCCATACACCTTTGCTCTTGAGAGAAATCGCTCCGAATGAAGTCCAAAAAAAATGTCCGTTATTTCGCGAACTCTATAACTATCTCACTAATTTTTGTCGTTCTTCTTAGCTTATTCTCCCGGCACCAACTCCAACCGATATCGATACAAAGCCACAGGATGCCCCCCAGCAGCAAAATAATCCGGGTCTTGCGGCGACAAATAAATCGCTGTCACCTGATCCGCCTCAATTCTTTTACTCGCAGAATCGCCATTTTTCCTGCCTTCAACAACTCGATAAGCCGTTGTTGTTTCCACCTCGTTTAAATAAATATCAGACTCTCCCCGAAACACTTGCTGAGAAATCTCTGCAGACACAAACTCGCGAGGATTCGGCGTCTCAGTTCCCCGACTGGTAACAATCGAAATTAGTTGGCGTTCCCCTTTCAAAACAGTAATTTGGCGGTTGGGATTGGTCGGATCGACTTTCACCGAAAGTACGCCACCATCGCCTAAATAAGCCTTGGCAATGTTCAAACCGTTAAAAGTGCGATCGGCTACAATCTTTGTAGCTTTTTTAGATGTTTTTTTATAAATAAAACCAATATTTTTTTCCGGTTGAAATCGCACTTTAAATAATACTGGCTGCTGCAAATATTGGCGGTTGCTTTCAAATCCTGGCGTGACAATATTTGGCGCTAAAGGAGCCGCTAAATCCACCAAAGTGCTAGCAACATTCCAATTCCCCGCCATCCAGTCGGGATATACCAAATCTCCCTTAGCTACAGCGATAGGAGGCTTGCTTTCCCAATTCGGAAAACTTGATATGCGATCGCCCAAAACCCCCGCTCTCGCAACACCACCCCACAGCAGTACCGCCAAAACCAGACAAAAACCCCAAATTACCTTCATACCCAATTACATTCAAACAACTAACCTGACATTTCTCTTTCTCTTCTTTCTCTCTTCGGGCCATTCTCTGCGCCCTCTGCGGCTCATTAATTCAAAAATTAGACAACAAATCAGTTAAACATCATATTTGATACCATTTTCATAAACAGGCAAGATGCCTGTTGCACAAAAATAAATGTTCGGGTTGTGGGGAGTAGGGGTTGGGCAGGAGAACCCGCCCCCAATATGCAATTTAAAGGTGAGAAAGCCTCTGTGTTAAAGCGCCTCAACAGGTGCAGGTTCCCAAACCTCCCCGTATTTTTCCTTCAATTGGTGCCAATTTTCCACCTGTCCCGGTTCGTATTCCCCCGGCTTTCCCCACTGCAAAAACGCGCTCAAAGCAGCCTCATTTTTTTCGTCCAGAAAACGGATCGCATAAGTAGTAAAATTGCCTCTTTTCGCCTCGCCAGTTTCAAACTTCACCTGTTTGATTTTGTCCATGTTCAGGTGAAACTCAAATATTTCGGCGTGCATATTGGCATACTTACCCTTCGGCAACTCCGCATAAAACAGCTTGTGAATTGAACCGCGCACTTCCAGCACAGCCGCGCTGCTAGTCACGATTAAACGCAGCGTTCCCAATTGTTCGCAAGCTTCCAAGAATTCTTTCAGAGTCGCAGTCATATCAATTTTGGATTGTGGATTGTGGATTTGGGATTAAATCGATAAGAAGAAAATGGTAGTTGGGAATTAGGAAAAGGAATTAGAGAAAAAAGGATAATTCTTCCTTCTCCCTTCTCTCGTAGATAACTAAAGCCTTCCTTCTCTCGTAGATAACTAAAGCCTTCCTTATTCCTTCTTCCTTCATGTTTCGTGCAGTTCGTAAGCAGCGACAATCCGCTGCACTAGCGGATGTCGTACCACATCCGCCTGAGAAAATTCACAGAAAGCAATGCCCTCAACGTTACGCAGAATATTTTGGGCAACTGACAATCCCGACTGTTGGTTGGGCGGCAAATCTGTTTGAGTGATATCACCCGTTACGACCATTCTCGATCGAAAGCCCAGACGAGTCAACACCATTTTCATCTGAGCTGGCGTCGTATTTTGAGCTTCGTCCAAAATGACGAAAGCATTGCTGAGAGTGCGCCCGCGCATATAAGCTAAAGGAGCTACTTCGATCAAGCCTCTTTCCATTAAATCGGCCATTTTTTCAGGGTCGATCATTTCTTGCAGGGCGTCGTAAAGCGGGCGCAAATATGGATCGACTTTTTGCTGCAAATCTCCCGGCAAGAACCCTAATTTTTCGCCAGCTTCGACGGCTGGTCTTGTTAAAATTAGCCGTTCGTACTGCTTGCTTAACAGCGCTTGCACGGCGAAAATAGCTGCTAGAAATGTTTTGCCAGTACCAGCGGGGCCAATGCAAAATGTCAGGTCGTGCGTGCGTACTGCTTGGACGTATTGCCGCTGCTTGAAGGTTTTGGCTCTAATTTCTTCGCCGCGGCGGGTTCTGGCGAGAACGTCTCGCTGCAAGTCTTGTAAATCGCCTTGGCGGTTGGTATCCAAAGCTTGGCGCGCCGTCTGGATTTCAACTCCGGTAATATTTTTGCCGGATTTCCAATAGTCGGAGAGCGATCGCACTAATTTATGACACAATTCTACTTGACTTTTTGTGCCAGAAATCAGCAGTTCTTGCCCTCGCATTACCAGGCTAGCACCGGTTTGCTTAGAGATCATTTTCAGGTTTTCTTCTTGATTACCGGCCAGCGACATTGCACTTTGAGTGCTCGGTAACTCTATTGTTAGTTTTTCATTCATGCCAACATAATCTCCTCCAAATAAGCAATTAAAAGTTAACAACTAAACATTCAACCAGTCACTATTTGCGAACAAAAAGACGCCCGTTACTAGGTTTTACCTAGTATCTAAGGCGTCTTTTAGATTTAGCTCCCAAATGAGTTTGGTGCTTGAGGCACAAATCAAATCTCCCTTCTATTAAGTCAGGCAATTTTAGATTTTAGATTTGAAATTTTAGATTTTAGAGGAACCTGATGCCGCTGACATTTGAAATTTAAAACTTTACATTTGTTTCCGATCGCAAAACCGGCAATTTCAAACCAAACGGGGCTTGTAATACAAACTCTACAACAGGCAATCTAAAATCTAAAATTCTTTCTGGGTTCTGCAGTTAGTTAATAACCGGGAGTATTTCTGCTCGTTCTAAACGTAGGTGTGTTAGTACGGCGAGGTTGTTCTCTCGGAGTTCTGCTAGCTAAGGGACTCGGCGACGGAGGTGGCGTCCGGGGTCGGAAGTCGCCTCGCGGCTCCCGCGATCCACGATCTGGGCGGTCGCGATCTGGGCGATCGCGATCTTGGCGATCGCGATCCGGGCGGTCGCGATCGCCCCTGGGCGGGCCAGATCCGCGATCGCCCGCTTCACCATCGTATATATCTAAGTAGAGGGACTGACCCGCCGTCTGCGCCACCGCTTCGAGGGTAGTTCTAATGGCCTGAATATTGCGTCCGCCCCTACCGTAAACCCGGCCTTTGTCGGGATCTTCAAAAGCAAGCCTAACCCAGACCCGCGATTGGCGCGGGTGCAGTTCGCAATCAACCCGCAAAGAGCCTGGGGTCTCTAAAAAAGGCCCAATTAAAAACTTAACCAGTCCAGCATAGTTGGGACTAGCTGACTGTTGCTGTGCTGGATTCAACGTTGGCTCCGGCTCCGACTTGTTCAAATACATGGGCTTTTCTCAGGATGTCACGCACGGTGTCAGTTGGCTGAGCGCCTTCTTGCAGGCGCTTGACAATCGCTGGAACATCCAGCCTGGTTTCGTTATTTCTGGGGTTGTAATAGCCGAGCTCTTCTAGGGGACGGCCGTCGCGGCGAGTAGAACTGTTCATCGCTACAATCCGGTAGCTTGTCTCGCGTTTTTTCCCGTATCTCTTCAATCGCAGTTTGATCATCTTCTTGCACAATAGTCTTGTTCCAATTCTAAGCTATTTTGTCAATGCTCCTTCCCCGAACCCCAACTCAACCCGTATTTCTTAACCTCCGACCAAAATATCGCTACGATTTGCTGCCCCCAAGGCAGGTCTGGCGCCGTCAATGTGCGGTGTAATTGCTAGTGGCAAAATCGATGCTGTTCCCCACTGCTGCACCAATTTTTGCAAAAATATATCCTGCTGCGCTCTCAAAGAGTCCCAATCGGTGCCGCGATTAATAATTGCAAACCAAACTAAACCCCGATCGCGCGTGGGTATGGCTCCAGCCAAAGCAATCACCGTGTCCAAAGTACCAGTTTTTACCACAGCCGACGGCGGAATGTGTCGGTATTCCAAAGTTCCTTTATCGCGCCCGGACACCGGAAACAAGTCAGCAATCGTCAGCCCAGTAGTCTGAAGGTTGCGCCCGATCGCCTGCATCATCCCACAAGCCGCCCTCGGAGACATCTGATTTTCCACTCCCAATCCCGAACCGTTAACTAATTGAAGTTCCTCCTCCGGCACCCCCGCAGCCCAAGTCGCTTGCTGCTGCACTATTTTTGCCCCGCCCAAATCGTCTGCCAGCATCTGAGCGATTTCATTATCGCTGTGGACGTTCATCTGCTTGAGAATTTCGGCTAAAGGAAGCGATCGGCGTTTCAGTAGCAAATGCCCCGAACTCACAAATTTCTCAGCAATGACGCTGCCGGCAACCGTTACTTGCGGCTTTCTAGTTCCCGGAGCCATCTTAGAATACATTGCCACCACATCCTGTGGCCAACTGCTCCCGTCGAGGGCTTGCCGCAGTATGTCCCCCGCCACCAAAGGATCGGACTGGTAATTCATGCGGAAATTGCCTGTCACCACCAAATTCCCCGCCACACGATTGATACCCATTTGATTGAGAGCATTGCCAACGGCGATCGCCTCCTCCCACACAAACAGCGGATCGCCCCCGCCGCTGACCACCAAATCTCCCTGCAATACACCATTGCTAATCGGCCCCGTTGCTCGGAACCGCGTTTCAAACTGATAATCCGGACCCCAAGTCTCCAGGGACGCCAGAGAAGTAGCAATCTTAGTCAGAGAAGCCCCAGGCATCAGCACTGTCCCCTGCTGATTTACCAGCGGCACCATTCCCGCTTGCACCCAAATTCCCTGATTCCCATCAATCAGGTTCTTGTCTTTTAACTCTTTTAAATATTCTCGCACCGTCGCTTCTGCGGGCAAGTCTGGATTTGCCACATTTATTCTCCCAAAAGCCAAATCTTCGGCCACCGCTAACCCGGGTATCCCTCCCCGCCAAGCCAGCACTGACGCAGCATTAGGCGCGGCAGTGCCTACCCCAGCCATGTCCAGCCACAGAGACATCATCCCTGAGCTAAATAAATCCAGCATTTTTTACTCCTAAAGTCAATCGATTTGAGATTTGAGATTTTAGATTATTGAAGAAAGCGCTCCCACTGATAAATCCGGGGGCTTGCGATCAGGATGGGGAGCTTTTTTCTCGCTCCACGGATGAATCCGGGGTTCCCGGACTAAAGTGCTTGCGGTCATGTAAACTATTTCATTGATTTTTTCAATATGCCGTCAAAAATAGTAAAGTAGTGACAAAACAAGTTCTATCAGAGTAGTCGGAAGTCAGTAACTCAGGGCTAAAGCCACGCTCGCTTGCAAGAGAAATCGAGCAAGCTGTACTGACGGGCCTAAGTCTTAACTGACTACGTTATTTAGGTCATAACACCGGTGAATGCGACGCTAGTTTTCCGCTCTGTTGTTTACAGTTAAACAGTTTTAAAGTCCCTGAAACAGTGCTGTAAGCGTGACAAGCCTTTATAACTTTGGCAAAGCGAACATTACCCCGAAAGGGAGATTGAGGCAACCATACCTCACGCCTTGGGGCAACCATACCTCTCCAACCCCGAAAGGGGTTTCAAGGCGATTGAAATTGCCGGGTCGTTTTCCTCTCAAAACTAAAGTCTCGCTCGGAACCCACTTACCGAACTTTTTTTATGAGAATTGTCCGCTCACTAGGGCGAGGGGATTTTAGTTCTTTATTCAGACTTGTGGATTCAAGCTCCTGACTTCCTGGTAGAATTTTTAGTGTTTCTCAAACATTGGTCAATGGGATCGACACGCGCAAGAATTGCAATAGACGCTATGGGCGGGGATCATGCCCCCGCCGAAGTTGTAGCTGGAGCGCTTAAGGCACAAGAAGAATTAGGCGTAGAGATTTTGCTCGTGGGCGACCCGCAGCAAATAGAAGACTCGCTCCGGCAACAAGACGCGCTCGGCCGCGTCTCTACAGGTCAGCTAGAAATCGTTCCTTCTGAAGGAGCGGTGGAAATGCACGAAGAACCTTTGAGTGCCCTCAAACGCAAGCCCAACGCTTCGATTAACGTAGCGATGAACTTGGTAAAGCAGCAGCAAGCTGATGCTGTGGTGTCCGCCGGTCACTCCGGCGCGGCAATGGCTGCTGCCCTGCTGAGGTTGGGGCGGCTCCCCGGAATCGATCGCCCTGCGATCGGTGCGGTTTTACCGACAATGGTAGCGGGCACCTCTGTACTCATTCTCGATGTCGGCGCTAATGTGGACTGCCGCCCCAAATTTTTGGAGCAGTTCGCTCTTATGGGAACTATTTACAGCCAGTGCGTGCTGGGCGTCGCCGAACCTAAAATCGGCCTGCTCAACATTGGCGAAGAACCTTCAAAAGGCAACGACGCGGCAGTGCGGACTCACCAGTTATTGGTGGACAATCCGAACATTCCTTTTGTGGGCAATGCCGAAGGCCGCGACGTGCTGTCGGGGAAATTCGACGTGATTGTCTGCGACGGGTTTGTCGGCAACGTGTTGTTGAAGTTTGCCGAAGCGGTGGGCGAAGTCGTCGTGCAAGTGCTGAAGGAAGAATTAGTCAAAGGACTCCAACATCAAATTAACGATCCTCTGCTGCAAAAAAGCTTGCAAGGATTTAAGCAGCGGGTAGACCACGTTGAACACGGCGGCGGTTTGCTATTGGGCGTTGCTGGAGTTTGCATTATCAGCCACGGTTCGTCTCAAGCTGGCTCGATTTTTAATGCCATTCGTTTGGCGAAGGAGGCTATTGACAACCAAGTGCTGGAGCGAATTCGATCGTCCAATCACCAAAGCGCTATGGAACAAGAAGCTGTGAATTAGAGGCAGTAAGTAGGAATTAAAAATTAAAAATGTAAAATTAAAAATGTCAGCTTAAACCCACTGTTTTGCTTAAAAAAAGTAATTCCAGCAGTTTAAAAAATAATTTTAATTGGTAGTTTTTAATTTTTAATTCCTCGATCGAACAGCGAGTAAATGGAGAGGAATGTTGCAGCAATCAGGGTTCGGCATGGCCGTAACGGGTAGCGGTTCTTGTACACCGCAGGTTTCGCTGGATAATAACGGTTTGAGTCAGATAGTAGAAACTTCTGACGAGTGGATTGGGGCGCGGACGGGCATTCGCTCCCGCAGGCTGGCAGACGATCGCACTTCTTTGTGCGATTTAGCCTCGGAGGCATCGCTTCAGGCGATCGCAATGGCAGGAATTTCGCCGACAGATATCGATTTGATTATTTTGGCCACCTCAACTCCTGACGATTTGTTTGGCACTGCCAGTAAAATTCAATATCAGTTGGGCGCGACAAAAGCAGTGGCTTTTGATTTGACAGCAGCTTGTTCGGGCTTTGTTTTTGGTTTAGTTACAGCCTCGCAGTTCATTCGGACAGGGGTTTATCAAAATGTTTTGCTGATCGGAGCCGATATTTTATCTCGGTGGGTGAATTGGTCGGATCGGGGTACTTGCATTCTCTTTGGAGACGGTGCAGGTGCTGTGGTATTACAAGCTTCAGAAGTCGATTCCTTTTTGGGATTTGAAATTCGCAGCGACGGCACGCAAAATTCGTCTCTCAATTTGGCTTACAAAGCCGAGTCAAAAGAATTAATTGAGGGCGTCAGCGTCGCAGTTGGCGGATTTCATCCCATCACAATGAACGGTCAAGAAATCTATCGCTTTGCCGTAAAAAAAGTGCCGGAAGTCATAGAAAAAGCTATGTTTCGGGCTAATATTAACGCTGCAGAAATTGACTGGCTGCTGTTGCACCAAGCCAATCAGCGGATTCTCGATGCAGTTGCCCAAAGGCTAAAGATTCCCCCCGAAAAAGTAATCAGCAATTTGGCAAAGTACGGCAATACCTCAGCGGCTTCAATTCCCATTGCCTTAGACGAAGCCGTGCGTCTGGGTAAAGTTAAACCGGGCGATACTATTGCTGCGGCTGGTTTCGGTGCAGGTTTGACTTGGGGGGCGGCGATTTTTAAATGGGGAAGGTAATATTTGGCGGCCGGCTGTAAACTTGCCCTGCTTATTGTCGGGGCTGTGACACTTGCAAAATACAAATCCTTGGACACGCCATACATAGGGCAAGGTTCACAGCCGCACACCCCCGGGGCAGGTGTTATTGACAAGCGCGCCCTGAAATAGAAAATCCTCTATTCTTCGATCGACTTTCCCCACCTAGAAGGTGGAAAATTTTGTTACTGCTATTAATTTAATTAAAGTAGCAAAAAAAATATAAACTTCGTAAAAACTGCAATTATTATGTTATAATTGTGAGTCGCGAGTAGATAGTTCGTTAACCGAAAGATAGCGGATACCAGCGAGCGAACTTAGAAGCGGGAAACAAAGAATTTTTGCAATCACCAATTAGCAACCACCAATTAGCAGATTACCGGAAAAATGACTAAAACAGCATGGGTATTTCCCGGGCAAGGTTCCCAGGCGATCGGGATGGGTGCAGACTTATTAAACTTGCCAACAGCCAAAGCCAAATTTGAGCTCGCTAAAGAAATTTTAGGTTGGTCTGTCGCGGAAGTTTGCCAAAAAGAAGAAGCAAAACTATCTCGAACTCTCTACACTCAGCCTTGCTTGTTCGTAGTAGAAAGTATTTTGACCGACTTAATGCGAGAAAAAAGCGATCGGCCAGCGGTAGTTGCCGGTCACAGTTTAGGAGAATATGTTGCCCTCTACGCAGCAGGCGTCTTTGACTTTGAAACCGGATTGCGCTTAGTCAAACGCCGCGCCGAACTCATGGACACTGCCTCCGGCGGTCAAATGGTGGCTTTGATCGGGTTCGATCGGCAGGAACTAGAATTGCAAATTCAATACAGCCGAGACGTAGTGCTGGCAAACGACAACAGCGAAGCACAAGTCGTGATTTCTGGAACGCCCGCAGCAGTAGAAGATTTGCTTGCCAAAATCAAAGTCAAACGCGCCGTTAAATTGAATGTTTCTGGTGCGTTTCACTCTCCCCTGATGGCCGGGGTGGCGGCAGAGTTTCAACTAGCGTTAAAGTCTGCAAGGTTTTCCGATGCTAAAATGCTGGTGCTCTCGAACGCAGAACCGTCAGCCACTACCAGCGCAGCCACTTTAAAGCAGCGGTTGACTCAGCAGATGACCAAAGGCGTGCGGTGGCGAGAAATTTCGCTGCAACTGCCGCAGCAAGGAATCGATCGCGTAGTGGAAATTGGCCCCGGCAAAGTTCTGACAGGTTTGATCAAACGGACTTGTCCGGATTTAGCGCTGGTAAATGTTAGCAGTTTTGCAGATTTGCCCGCTTAATCTATTTTTAGCCTGTGATGAAATGCCAGGCCGTAAAATTGAGAGTTAACAGGTCTGAAGATTGCCGAAAAACAAATAGCACAACAGGCAAATCCGAATATTGCCTGCTGTGCAAATTGCGGATAGACGATCCAGACAGTTAGAAAATCTTTATCAAAATATGTAGAAATCGATCGACTCTTGGGGCCGATCGCCAAATCCTGATGTAGACTAGGCGTAAAAACCAAGCTTATCTGGTGTTTATGTCAAGAACCTCAGCCTAAAGGCATGAGGCTTGAAAGAGAAATCTAACAAGCCATCTTGACCCGCCTAAGTCTTAACTGACTACGTTTTTTGAGTCACGACACCGGGCGAATGCGAAGCTAGTTCCCTGCTCTGTCGCTAGTAGTTAAACAGTTCTAAGGTCACTGGAACAGTGCTGCTAGCCTAACAAGCTCAGAAAACATTGGCAAAGCTAACTTTACCCCAGAAATGGGAGATTGAGGACAACCATATCCTCACGGGGGGGCAACCATACCCCCCTACCCCGCAAGGGGATTTCAATTAAATGTAAAGCCGTCCTGTAAGGCGATGCACGCTCGCGTAGCCGAAGTGACGGGGTTTCAGACCCGAGGAATTTTGATGAAAAAAGTTCTTTACTGGTTGATGGGCGACAAGGCAGGCAGAACCATAGTAGGTGCCTGGAATTGGATGTGGGGACTGCCCGTAGAATCCGGCGGCAAAGTGTCGGTGGCGGTAGCCGAAGAGTCGCTGCGATCGATGCAAGAATCCGTGCAAAAGCTAGCAGCAGCAGTCTCCACCCAAGTTGCAGCCTACCAGCGCGCCAAAACGAAATATGAAGAAAAAGTTAGAGAAATGCAAACCGTAGAGCGCCAAGTCATCACAGCCAAGCGCCACGGCAACGAAGAAGCAGCCCGCTTGGCAATGGCGAAGGTAATTCAGACAGAACAAATTCTGCCGCAGTTAGAAGCTCAAGTAAAACAAGCCGAACAGTACGTCAACGCTTCCAAAGACAAGCTAAATCGAGAGCGGATGAAGCTGGAAGCCTACAAAACTGATATGCAAAATATGAAAGATATGGCTGAGATTAACGAAGCTCTCCGATCCATATCCAAAGTCAACAACGACCTCAGTATCGATTCAGCTCGATCGCAATTTGAGCAAGCCAAAAACGCCGTCCACGGCCGGAACCTCCAACAGCAAGCTTTAGCAGAACTATCTGAAAACCCGCAAGAAAGACTTCAGGCAGAATTAGAAAATATGACCTTAGACGATGAAGTTAATCGCAGGCTAAAAATGTTAGACGACCCCAACAACAAAGAACTTCCCAGCTAAGGAGAATTTTATGGCTAAGAGCGGGCCTCCCCCCATAGTTTTTATCCTGTTATTTCTCTTGCTAGCGGGTGGTGGCTGGTTCTTTTTTCTGAACAAACCAGCAGCACAGGATGCTAATAATACACCCAGTGCCACACCCTCAGGCGGTAGTGGAGCCAATCTGCCTCCCGTAGCGCCAGTAGTCGGCGGTGCTTCACCTGTGGCAGCTAGTTCCTTTGCGCTTCCTGCTTCCCTAGCTGCGGGTACGACCGTGAGAATTGACGGTTCTACCAGCATGGTGACAATCAATCAGAACCTCAAGAACGGCTTTCAAGGCAAGTTTTCCGGCACGACAGTCGATACCAAAGCGAACGGTTCTGAAAAAGGAATTCAGGATTTGGCGGGGGGAACAGCCGATATTGCAGCGGTATCGCGACCTTTGACGGCTCAAGAACAAGGTCAGGGTTTAGCAGCGGTGCCTGTTGCCCTAGATACGATCGCTCTTGTAGTCGGCATTAACAACCCCTTCAAAGGAGGTTTAACCTCGGCTCAAGTTCAAGATATCTTCAAGGGAAATGCTCAAGACTGGTCGAAAGTCGGCGGCCCGGCGGGCCCGATTAAAGTAATTAACAGACCGGCAGTTAGCGGCACTCACCAAACGTTTAAAGAGCAAGTGCTTGCAGCAGGGGAGTTTGGCACGGCGTCAAATATTACCACGCTCGATCGAGATGCGACAACTCCTCTGCTGCAAGCTTTAGGCAACAACGGCATTGGCTATGCGACTTTCGCTCAAGTAGCCAATCAGAAAACTGTGCGCGTGGTTCCGGTCAACGGTGCGACGCCGGATGCTGGTAACTATCCTTACCAGCGACAGTTGTACTACGCCTACAAAAATCCTCCTAGCCAAACAGTTAAGGATTTCTTGGGCTATGCGACTTCTTCGGAAGGACAGAAAGCGATGCTGGCTGGAAATTGAGCCTTTGCAGAGTTTTGACATTCAGGAATTCGCCAGAATAAATTCTGGCGCTACACAAGCAAATAGTCCGCCAGAATTTATTCTGGCGCTACACAAGCAAAGTCCGTCTGCGCGGACTATATTCTTCAGTCCGCGCAGGCGGACTTGGTTTGACAAGAAGCGGTTTAAACCGCCGAATAATCTCAAACGGACTCGATCTGATAGGCTAATATTCGATGTAATTTAAAATCTAAGGTTTTTCTGTGAGCAAAAGTCGCGAACCAGTCGAAAGTTTACTTCTCTACTATTTATTCAAATGGTCAATTGTTAGCCCGATGCTGCACCTGTACTTTCGGGGCCGCATCTACGGCGCAGAAAATGTTCCAGCAGAAGGGCCGGTGGTAGTAGTCAGCAATCACGCCAGCGATTTTGACCCGCCGATTTTGTCGAATTGCATGAGGCGACCTGTCGCATTTATGGCGAAGGAAGAGTTATTTAAAGTTCCTATTTTGAAGCAGGCAATTACGCTTTACGGTGCTTATCCAGTGAAGCGGGAAAGCGCCGATCGCAGTGCAATTCGATCTGCTATCCACTCTTTGGAAAATGGCTGGGCGACGGGTGTATTTTTGCAGGGAACTCGCACGCCAGATGGCAGAATTACTGAACCGAAATTAGGTGCTGCGCTGATAGCTGCTAAGGCTAAAGCGCCGCTGTTACCTGTTAGTTTGTGGGGAACTCACGCCATTTCGTCCAAAGGTTCGGCAGTGCCGCGTCCGGTGCCGCTGACGGTGCGAATTGGCAAGCTAATTGAAGCGCCCGGTTCGTCGGATCGCGAGGAGTTGCAAGCGCTGACTCAAAGATGTGCGATCGAGATTAATGCGATGCACGATTTGGGGCGCTAATTTTATAACTTTTGTTGCGTATTTTCAGGTTATATCTACAGATAGATGAATGCTGAAGATAAACACCTAAAAATATCAATATAAGTGATTGAAAACAAGCGCAATAATTAGGCTTGAATTTGAGTTTAATTTTACAGGGGATAAGAAGAAAGATATGGTAACAAGCAATCAAACCCGCGCGTTGGGATTGTTTTCTAACCGCGAAGATGCCGAGCAAGCTCTGACAGAATTGAAATCTTCCGGGTTTCCAATGGATAAAGTTTCGGTTGTTGCTAGGGAGGCAGGCGAGTCTGTAGGCGAGACTGAAACGATCGCTCAGGTGGGCGATAAAAATCTAGACACAGGAGCAGGAGTGGTAGCAGACACTCTGACAAATAGTGCTTTAGCCACCGTGCTAGTGGGTCTCGGAAGTTTAGCTATTCCCGGAATCGGGCCGATAATTGCAGCGGGTACTTTGGGCGCCTCACTGGTGGCTAGCGTAGCAAGCACTGGCGTCGCGGCTGTGGCTTTCGGTGGAGTGGTGAAGGCCTTGACTGACTTGGGAATTCCCGAAGAAACAGCTAGAACTTACACGGATCGCCTGCGGGCGGGAGATTATTTGGTGGTAGTAGATGGCACTGAGGATGATATTAGTCGGGCTCAAGGGGTTTTCAGCAGTCGGGGCATTCAAAATTGGGGCGTTTTTTAAACAGGAATTGTGCACCAGCTCTATCTGTAGGGCGATGTACACCCCACCCTTGGTGATAACAACCAGCTCAAATTTAGTACCCGACTTTTGTGTGAAAATTAGCGCATAGATCCCCCCTAACTTAAAAAGGGGGGAACCGGAAATGCTCTTTTGTCCCCCGCGAAGGGCATTGAGATTCGGCTAAAACCACGCTCTAGAGGTGGTTTTAGTCTTAAATTTACATTCATTCATTGCCCACCCCCTCCCTACAAGTCAATTATTGATTGTTATCGCTCATCTTTTGATGCTGAGGCGGTGACATAAGCGACAGCTAAAGGCGAAATTTTTTCTGTAACTGCTGCGATAACTTGGCGATCGAAGTCAGTCCAAACTCTGGGGCGATCGAACATACAAGGCTGCAAAACCCCCCACAATAAGCCGTCATTACAAAGGTGAGCGTGAATCAAAGCTCGATGTCCGAACTCTTTTGCCTCAAAATTTTTGTTGACAACTTCAGGATTTGCTGTTTCAACATCCTCAACAAAAATCGACGGTTCAGTTCGCAAAGCTGCTGCAAACAAAGGGTCTTCTTCCCCTAAAGATTCTGGTTCTTTTTTCCATTCTGCGTCCCAAACCTCTGGAATGTTCGAGTTGTGACGCCAGCAGTAAGGTACTCTGCCCATTTGCGTTTCAGGATTGCGGAGGTAGAGGAAGACGCGATCGCAATTTAATACCTCGCCTAAAGCCGGCACCAAAGCCGAAAAAACAGCATCCGGTGTTTTGGTGTCACTCAAAATTTTATCCAGAACTTGCGGCAGAATTTGCTCGGTCATTAACTTTGGCTCTTGAAGTTCATATACTGATTTTAAACTACTCGTTCTCTTCTGTTACGCATTTATCATCAGCATCTTCCCCGTTCCTTAAATAGCTATAGAAGACAAGTTTTAAAAGCTGAGCGAATGGCAAAAAATTAACAATTGCTCAATGCTTCCCTGTGTTTATTCAATTCGGGCTGGGCTGAAGTCAGCACCCGTATAACCGGTTGTCAGCCAAAGAATAGCCCTAGCGCCGTCGCGAACAGCTTTTTCCACCGGTTCGGGGGTTCGCCCAGACGGAACTGCCACCGGCTTAAAGCTAATGCCTCGACTGCCGAGCACGATTTCGCCGATAATCTGAGCTCGCCGCATATGATCGTCAGAAGTGATCAGATACACGCTCTCAATCCCTTGAGCTTTCAATTCATCTACCAGGGTGGTAAAATTTGTTACCGTATCCACCGCTCTGTAGTCTAAGTGCAGGCGATCGGACTCAATTCCCGCTTCTGAAAACACCCATTCCGCGAACTCCGGATTGCTCCCAGACGACACCCAAATCGGCAATTCAGGATGCTCCCGAGCAAATTTGGCGGCAAACACCTCTCGCTCCGTAGCCCCACCTAGAACTAACACAGCTTGGGGTCTCTGAAATTCGCTCTTAACCTGCTGATAGCCAAACCAACACGCCATCAAAAGCCCTACTAGGAACCAAAAACTGCGTGAAGTGTTCAAACGCTTGTAACGCTGCGTGTTTGAATTGATTCTTAACCACATCTAAACCTATAAAAATTTTATGTAACTCACAAAAAAACCATAACAAAAAATACCGCACGTATAGCCCACTAACAGGAATTAAAAATTAAAAATTCAAAAAGGGTCGGGGGATCATAGATTTTAGATTTTAGATTTTAGATTTTAGATTTTAGATTGACTCTACGCTGGTGGTGGGGCTTAAACAGGTGATTTGAGATTTGAGATTTCAGATTTTATAGCAACCGCTTGGCGGTTGCTATACTTCTCTGGGAGCCAATTCCTTAGCGGATATGCAAAAAAGAGGGGTAAAACTTAGGCTTATCCCTCCTGCTTTTAATTTTTCTTGATTTTTAACGGGACTGGCCGGGTTCGAACCGGCGACCTAGCGCTTCAGATTTGTGTGAGTTTCCCCACTCTCTGGACTATACCTTCACCATATGCTTGCAGCTTTTAGGTGGTGACCGTCTAGTCTCTAAACCTTCCTGATTTCAATATAGGCGATTGTTTAATCGCGCTGAACTCAGGCTTGGCTTGGTATTGCCTTAGAGTCATAGGAACCCACGAACTCTTTAGGTTTCACCAAATTTGACCACATTCACTCCCAGAGTTTCCTCACAGGGTGCCCGATTCTTCAGGAGGCGCTTGCTCTATCCATCTGAGCCACAGCCCCAGTTGCGGAACCGTTTTGATTATAGCAGTTAATGTCGATTTTGATGTTTTTATTCTGGAGGATTACCGATCGCCAGTTGCCAGTTTCGCAGCGATGCGGGCAAAGTTTTCTGCTGCGGTGAGTTTACCAGCACCGTAACAGGCGCGCTGTCTCCATGGGGTGACGGGGAGATGTCCGGGGGGAGCATCTTCGTTGAAGGAGAGCTCGCTGTAATATTTCCAATTTTCCTTGACTCGCCAGCCGACGCGATCGCAAAATTCAGTATAATTTGCCTCGGTACTTTCCCAAATCTGCTGCTGCACGCTCAACCCGAACCGCCCGCTGCTGTATTGTTGCCAAAGTTGGTCGATCGTGCGAAGGTCTGTAGGAGGAAAACTGTCAATATCCGCTGCACTCAGCCAGCCTTCGTCTTCCCTGACAGCGATTTGCAGCAAGATTTCCCAAGTGTGTTCATCAGCTTTGCGCCATTTTCCGCTTTCTAATAGCTTTGTCAGTTGACGGTAGTCCATCCCCACTTCGGAGATAGCCGGAGTTGACTCAGGTATAGCGCCGATTTTGTCTTCCAGTCGCAGTAGAGTGCTGACAATCAATTCGGGGTTTAGTTGTTCGAGGCGGTACAGAACCCATTCTAACTGAGATTGAATGTATGTGCGGGCGATCGCCCCTTCCTGAAATTCACTCTGCAACTGCTCAAATTTAGCTGACCAATTTTGTTGATTGCGGGTCAATTCCCACATTTGTTTTGCCCACTGCAATCTAACTTGTTCTTTTTTTAAATAAGTTTTGGAATGCTTAGCACGTTGCGGGTAGGGAGTCAAATCCCAACCGCAAATCGAGCAAAACTCTGCTTTTTCTTCTATGTATTCAGCACCGCACACTGGACAGTTAGACATATTGCCATAAATTCGGTTGCCAAGTAATTACATGACATCGGGATAAATTAACCATAATTCGATTAGGTACGCACTTTGCCACCTACAATTACAGTTTATCTGCTGTAGTAATGTGCGCTTTTCGCGCCCCAAAGTTAGAGTTAATTATACCGCTCTAACAAGGCAAGCGAATAGTAAACAAACTGCCTTTGCCCAAATCTGATTTTACCTCGATCGTGCCGCGGTGAGCTTCGACTATTTGGCGGCACAGGTGTAGTCCCAAACCTGTGCTGGATTTCTTGTGAGTTCCCGAGCTAAACCTTTGAAATAACTTGGCTTTTTCGGTGGGAGAAATGCCTGCGCCGGTGTCTTTGATTTCTATGATTACCCATGCCAGCGGTTGGTTTTTGAAGCTCGTATAAGCAGGTGAATTGGCAGCTTTTAAGGTGACATCTATTGAGCCGTTGTCGGTGAATTTAATCGCATTTCCGATTAAATTTGTCAGCAAGCGGTGCAGTTCCAGACGATCGCCCGGATACTTGGCAATCGGTGCACTTTCTGCACTTTCGGTCAAGTCTAAATTTATTGACAAACCTTTAGCATCGGCTAGGGCAGCGAGTTCTTCAGCTACCTCAGTAATAAGCTGGCGCAAGTCCACGGGAGCAAAACTTAGGGATTTGCCGCCTGCTTCGTAGCGGTAGACTTCCAGCAACATATTTACCATCGTAATCAGGTTTTTGTTGCTGCGAACCATCGTCCCGAAAGCGTCCCGCATGGGAAGGGAAATTTCTCCCAAAGCTCCCTGCTGCATTAAAGTTAGCATTCGATCGGCTGCTACGAGGGGCGTCCGCAAGTCGTGAGCGAGTCGGGAGACAAAATCTTCGCGCTGGAGGGCGATCGAATTGCGCTCGTCTACACTGTGTTTTAGCCGCAGGAGCGATCGTACCCTCGCCAGCAGTTCATCCATTTCGACTGGTTTGCGGATAAAATCGTCTGCTCCCATGTCCAATCCCTGCACTACGCTCGCACTGTCGTGAGCCGTGATCAGCAAAATCGGGATAAAGGGCAATTCCTTATTTTGTCGGATTCGTTTAGTGACTTCGTAACCGTCCATTCCCGGCATCATCACGTCTAGCAGTACCAAATCCGGGGCTGACTTGTCAATTTGACTCAAGGCAGAAAAGCCGTTTTCTGCCGTGCTAATTTCGTAACCTTCTTCTTCTAGGATTGTTTGAACCAACAAAACATTATCTGGTGCGTCGTCTACCACCAGAATCCGATCGGCTTTTGTGGCATTCGGAACAGATAAATAACTCATTTAATTGCTAGCCTGGAAATAAATACTAAACTTTAATATGGCATCCGATTTATGTTTTCACATTTTTACACTTGTTAACTCTGTCATAAGGAAGATCTCACCCCTTTACCAAATCTTTTTACTTTTGAGCACTCGGATGTAATATAATCTACTACTTGGTTGTGATCGTATGCACGCCGTCCCAATCATCGGGCGGGGGTACTTTCAAATAGATCAGGGATCGGTCGAGGTGAACTTCCACAGGTCGATCGCTGGGTCGCATTGCTAAAGCTGCTTCAAAATAACTAATAGCTTTCTGAAAATTTCTAGCAATATAAGCATCCCTACCGTTACTGTAAAGTTCCAAAAACCGAAGCGTTTCCCCATCAATGGGTTCAGAACTATTTTGCAGCAACTCGTAAATACCCACTGGCTGATTTTGGCCCTTAACCCGCACCTTGTCTAACTCTCGCACCCAAATCCCTTCGCGGCACAAACTGTATGTAAATTCGCTCAAAATTATATCGCAACCGTACTCCTTTGTAAGCTGTTCCAATCGCGAACTCAAATTCACCGCATCCCCGATTACCGTGTAATCCATGCGCTTTTGGGAACCAATATTTCCCGAAACCACCTCTCCAGAACTAATCCCAATTCCGAACCGAAACGGAACTTCGCCGGGGCGAGAATCATTAAACTCTTTCAAACGCCGGCGCATATCTAAAGCCGACTGAACCGCCATCCAACCGTGACTTTCCGGGGGATTCAGCGGCAGGGGCGCGCCGAACACCGCCATTAAAGCATCGCCGATAAACTTGTCTAAAGTGCCTTCGTAGTGGAAAACCGCCTCCACCATCGTCTCAAAATATTCGTTTAGCAGGGATACCACCTGGGACGCTCCCAGATTTTCCGTCAGCGTGGTGTAGCCGCGAATGTCGGAAAATAAAATAGTCACTTCTTTGCGTTCGTCCACCATCATGGCGCCTTCACCCAAGGCCATCACTTTATCTACGACTCCAGGAGTCAGGTAGCGGTACATCGTATTTTTCATCCGCTTTTCGCGGCTGATGTCTTCGAGTACCACTAAACCGCCGCGCACGCCACCCTCTGGATTGATCAGCGGGTTGACAGTCAAATTCAAACTGCGTTCAATTACTTTAATTCTAGAGGCGGGGATGGGCAGCGGACAATAAGGGTGATACAGGGCAGAATTTCGCAGCGCAAATAGAGATTGGGCATTAGCTAATTCTGCCAGCGCTACTTCCTCAGTCCACGCGCTGTTTTCGCCCCAAGCGTAATATAAATTCGGATCGGCGCGATCTGGCACGGCCAAAATATAACTTTCTTCTTCTTCTTTTTGTTGGGAATTTAACGTTTTTTCTACCAACAGTCCCACAGTTAAACTTTGTTCGGGAACGTAATGTCTGGCAGCATTTCTGAGACTGTCTTCTAGTCGAAATTGCAAATTGTCGATCGGCACAACTTCCCAAACATAGCGATTCACCAGTTTATCTTCCCAAATCTGGGGATTGTGTTTGCTTTTAGCTTGATTGACCGGACAGCCCAACAATTCTAAGGCTGCTTCGTTGATCGTCACAACTCGCCCCTTCAAATCCGTGGAAATCACTGCATCAGAAAGACTTTGCAGCATATCTTTCTGATACTGTTTTTCCACCATCACGTTCTGAAACAGTTGAGAATTTTGCAGCGCCATTCCCGCTTGGGAATTAAACGCTCGCAAAAACTCTTCGTCGGAAGGGGTGAAAGTACCTTGGTTCTTATTAATTAGCTGAGTCACCCCGATGAGCTCACCTTTAGCGTTGTGCACCGGCATACACAAGACAGTGCGAGTGCGGTATCCCGTTTGCTGGTCTGTAGAGGGGTCAAAGCGGGGATCGTCGTAAGCATCTGTAATATTTAGAGGTTGACCGGTCGAAGCCACGTAGCCAGCAATTCCCTTATTAGCAGGAATGCGGATTTCCATCATCGTTTTGCCGTCGGCCTTGGCGACTTTTGTCCAGAGTTCGTTAGTTTCCCGATTTAACAAAAATAGCGTGCTGCGATCGGCTTGCATCAAGTCGCGAGCTTGATCCATGACAGAGCGCAAAGTTGTTTCCAAGTCAAGACTTTGACCCAAAGTGGTGGTGGCTCTCAAAAGTGCAGCAACCCCTCGCTGGTTGCGGGCCACGACGTAGAAAGACTGACAGCTTTCGAGAATAATCCCGATCGAATCTGCAAAAGCCTGGAACTGCTGTTCGTCTTCTTCGCTAAAAGGGACATTGCCAGCTTTATTTAAGAGTCTGACCACCGCTACGGGTTCGTGTTGGCTCTTGCTGCTAAAAATTGGCATACAGAGCATGGTCTCGATCTGGTAGTCCGGTGGTTCGTCTACTTCGGAATTAAAATGCTCGTGCGATCGAGCTTCGGCGACATTAATCGATTTTCCGGTTGTTGCTACGTAGCCTAAAATGCCTGCATCCATAGGCAAACGAACTTCTAAATCTTCGCCAAGCGGATCGACTGTTTTGTGCCACAGTTGATTTTTATTGGAGTCAACCAAAAAAATTGTTGTCCGGTCTGCTTGCAGAATTTGACCAATTTTGACAGTGAAGGCATCTAAAAGTTGCTCTAAGAGACTTTCGAGTGCTTCATTGTTAATCAGGTCCATCGCCCGGATAAATTGCTGAAATTCAGCCGTGATAAAGTCGAGCAGGCACACTAATTCAGGAACTGGCAGGCTCTTAACGCGGGAGGTCAATGCCCCCATAAAATTGACTTGAGTCAGTGTAGCCAGAACGCTACCAGTATTGGAGAATGTCATGATTAACTGCTTGCTCAGAGGGGTAAACTGACTGCAGGTTGAGCGGCGCTAGATTCGGCGGCAGTGCAAACTCTTGAATTTGTTTGCAAGCGCATCGGCACTCGCTTGTCGCTTTATCGTGAGTTCAAAAGTGTCGCACGCAACTTCAGTTTGCTTGTTATGTATGCTCGATCGATCTTTTTTACAACCTCGATACTGATGAGGGTTCGTCAATTCAAGCTGAACTTGAGTTCGCAAAACTGAAGGCCTGAAAATTAGGTGACAGGCTTTAGTTCGATCGAGAGTGCAGTGTGGATTTGACGCTCTGTGCTCGGCCCCAGCGCGCGGTGTGACTGTTTTAGCGCACTCGGCGACCGTATCCGGTCAGGTAAAGGGCGCTATGAAAGCAGCGCGCAAGGCATTCCTACAGAGCTTACTCATAGTTTAATGGTAAACGCAACAGCAGGATAACGACGGTAATTTATGGATCAAAAAAGTTCGATCAATCTTTGAAAACATCCCTGCTCACTACCAACTGACGATCGAACAGCGAAGCTAAGCTGGCAGTGATGTTTAAAGGTGCTACAGATCCTGACATTTAGGCCGCTCTGGGCATGGACTCGGCAAACACCACTGATTGATAGTACCGCTGGAGTTGTGCGGCGGCGGCGGCCCAACCCCAGCGTTCGGCTTCTCGGCGAGCGTTATGGCGCAGGGTTTCCCGTTCTTCGGGATTGGCAAACAGACGCTTGGTGGCGGCGAGTGCTCCTTCTTCGTCGGCGGGGTCAAATAAATATCCGTTAACGCCGTCGGTGACGATATCGGGAATTCCGCCGCTGCGCGCCGCCACTACGGGCGTCCCCGCAGCCATTGCTTCTAGGAGCACTAAGCCCAGGGTTTCGGTGCGGGAGGGAAAAATGAAGGCGTCGGCCGATGCGTAAGCTGTTGCGAGTTCTTGCCCCTTGAGGTAGCCGACAAAATTGGTGGGGGTACCGGCAAAATATTGTTCCAGGGTTTGTCGGTGCGGGCCGTCTCCCACTAGCGCGAGGCGGGCGTCGGGAATCGCTGCGAGGACTGGTTTGATGCGTTCGATTTCTTTTTCTGCACCCAGGCGGCCGACGTACAGCAGCAGGGGACTGTCTGGGTTATTTTGAGAAAGGCGCGATCGCATTTCTCGACTTGCCAATTCCGGGACAAACATTTCAGTATCTACGCCCCGCTGCCACAAATCTACTCGCTCAATGCCGTGGGTTCTCAATTCCTCCACCATTGCTGTGGAAGTGCAGAGATTCAATTCTGCTTGGTTGTGCGCTCCTTTGAGCAGTTCCCACAATAAAGGTTCGAGGACTCCGAAACCGTAGTGGTGCAAGTATTTCGGCAAATGCGTGTGGTAAGAAGCCAAAATAGGAATGTTGAATTTTTTGCCGTAATATATACCCCCCAATCCCAAAATTGCGGGATTGACAACGTGAATAATATCCGGTTTAAACTGCTCTAATTGGCGACCGACAGCCGGAGAAGGAAGTGCCATTTTCAGTTCCGGGTACATCGGCAAAGGCAAACCCTCCACACCGTAAACTCGGGCGCCTTTGTATTCTTTAATCCCGTAATCTGGAGAAAATATCAGAACTTGTTCGCCCGCCCGCTGCAAGTGATCTACAGTGTGAATCAGGCGCGTCACAATACCGTCTATTTTCGGCAGAAATGTTTCAGTGAACAGAGCAATTTTCATAAAAATAAGTTACTTAGGGAGCCGATAATCCTAGCCTGCGGCCAAGGTCATCGGTAACAGGATACACTGTCTCGCGGGGAGCTAAGTCATGGCGTGCGATCGGCTGCTTTTCTACACTTCTTCTTTCTCTTTCACTACCGCTAATTTCGAGCGAGAGGTTTTTGGGATAAGATGCAAATTCCCGGAATGCCAATTGATAAAATTCTCCCACCTAAAAGCCACCCCCCGCTTTCGGCAAAGCAATTAATTCTGTGAATTTCCTGTGCTGTTCTGGCAATTTATAATATTGCTGTTTCAGTGGCAGATTGGGCTTCCCTAACTCGCTCGGCGCTAATTTTGATAACTCGCCGTTACTGCAACCCCTTCGGCTATTAAATAATAAGCACAAACTGCACTCGCTGACAATCCAGGCAGAACAACCAAAAGCCACAGAACGAGAATTTGACTTTTCACGGCTTTATTCCCAAAAAACTACCCGTAAAAACCTTATGCCATTTTTCAATTAAGCGCAGAGGACGCAGAGAACACAGAGCAAAAGAGCAAAAAGATAGATATGAAAAAATTAATCTACAAAGAAACCCATTCTGAACTTGCAAACATTTCTCCTCTCTTCCCTTCTTTTCTTTTACTTCGCGCCCTTCGCGCCTTCGCGGTTCGTTAAAAAATCTCTTCCCCCGCAGGTAGATACCAGAACTTACTTCCAAGAAACCTTCGGCAAAATCTGGTTTTTATCGACACGGTGCTGATATTTTGTAGCAAAATTCAGCAGAGAATCGAGCAGGGAATCTGAGAGATAGTGCGGTTGCAAACCGAGGTCTAGCAAATTGGTGTTTTTGGCATTGAAATAATGTTCTTCTTTCTCGACTCTGGGATTTTCGATGTTGTTGATTTCTACTTTTAATCCCATTGCCATGCCTGCTTTTTGCACCAAGGAGGCTAAGTCGCCGACGCTGAATAGTTCGGTGAATTGGTTGAAGACGCGGAATTGTCCGGCTTCGGCGGGGTTGGCGATCGCCAATTCCACGCACCGCACGGTATCCCGAATGTCTAAGAAACTGCGGGTTTGTCCGCCAGTTCCGTAAACTGTCAGAGGATGACCGATCGCAGCTTGGATGCAAAATCTGTTCAACGCTGTCCCGAATACTCCGTCGTAGTCCAAACGGTTAATCAACAGTTCGTCCATGCCAGTTTCATCTGTGAGCACGCCGTAGACTACGCCCTGATTTAAGTCGGTGGCTCTTAAACCCCAGATTTTGCAAGCAAAATGGATGTTGTGGGAGTCGTGGACTTTTGACAGGTGGTAGAAACTGCCTGGTTGTTTGGGATAGGGTAGTGTATCCTTGCGGCCGTTGTGTTCGATCGTGATGTAGCCTTCTTCAATGTCAATATTCGGGGTGCCGTATTCGCCCATTGTCCCCAATTTCACTAGGTGACAGTCGGGGAAGTCTTCGCGGATGGCGTACAGCAGGTTGAGTGTCCCGACGACGTTATTGACTTGAGTGAGGACTGCGTGTTCGCGATCGATCATCGAGAAGGGGGCGGAACGCTGTTCGCCGAAATGGACGATCGCCTCTGGTGCAAATTTTCTCATGCTTTTGCTGAGAAAATCGTAGTTGGTGATGTCACCGACGAACAAGTCGATCGACTTGCCCGTTAAATCTTGCCATCGCTGGAGTCGTTGCTGAATCGGTGCGATGGGAGTGAGGGTGTCGCTGCACAGTTCCAGATCCCAGTGCCGCCGCACGAAGCTGTCGAGGATGCCAACTTCGTAACCTTTGTTAGAAAGGTAGAGTGCGGTTGCCCAACCGCAATAGCCATCGCCACCAATAACCAGGACTTTCATAAATCAACGGTGAATCTTGCTTGCCAATACTGGGTTAATGTACCAGGTATTGGTGCATTCTGAACCTTTAATCAAGCGTGTTCGCCCAGGAGGTACTCTGTTTTTTTGGATTAAACCGGAATTTCGTCGGCGAAACTGGCCCGGCGGGTGAATTCAAAGGGGCCGGCCTGGGCTCCCCAGACGTGGGCGTCGGTTTCTGGGTCGCGTCCGCGATCGTGGCTAATAAATTTGTCTTGGTCTATCTCGAATTCGCTGTCTAGATAGGTTTTTTTGCCCTTTCTGACCACCATGCACCCTTTTCCGGGTTCGACAGACCCTTTGAAGCTGTGCCCCGTCCACTGCGTAATAAAGGTGCAGCCGGGAAGCAGTGTCAGTTGTGCTTTTTTGATTTCTTGCAGCCGTTGCGGGTCGCGGGAAGCGCCGTAGAATTGTTCTTCGTTTTCTATGGCATAATTTTCGATCTCGATGCGATCGTCCACCGGGACTAATTTCAAAACTCGGACTCGGTACGGTACGTGCAGTTCAATATCGTAGGCTTGTTCTAGGTACAAGCTGATCCCATCCAGAAGTTCGACGGGCAAAGGCCTCATGCAGACGCGGATGTGGGCGAAGAAGGGCGGGTTTTCAAAGGCTTGGGCTTGGTTGCTGAAGTCGGCGGCCATCCAGCGGGCGAGGGTGACGATATCGGTGGAATGAGTCATTTCGATTTTAGATTTTAGATTTGAGATTTTGGATTGAGGGAGTAGAAATTATTTTAGGGGAAATTCAGGTGCGATCGCATTTTAGATCGCTGACTTCTTAAATAAGTCGGGAATCTGGGTATTCTATTTTTTCCAGGTAGCCTTACTTATCTGGAAATCATGAAACTATAAGCCGTCGAATCTAGCACGATCGAAGCTGTAGGTTATGACGAAACCACGTCTAACCTTGAGGTTATTTTCAATAGTGGCAAAACCTATCGATACTTTGAAGTTCCCAAGACTGTCTGCTTGGAACTGATGGAATCTGATTCCAAAGAGAGTTATATGCTATCTGACGTTATTGATTGTTTTCCCTATGAACAAGTAAAGAAACGACGACGATAAGTACGGCATTAATCTAGGCTGGGCATACTTCTCATTTTTAATCCGAATAAACCTCAGATTTAGCTTTCCTCTCAATATATTGCTGATAAGCTCCCTCTCCTTAATCATTTTCCTCATCTTCTACAGCATTGGGGAATCGAGCGATTTTATATTTTATATTTTATCATTAACCAAATTACTTAGTGTCAAATATTAAATTAGCTGTAGCATCAAGTTCTATGAAACAAAGTATGTGCGCCGTCAATCCACAGATTAAATCCAAGATTTTTGGCGCAAATACTTTGTCAAACTGAGACTTGTGCCAGAGATTAAATACTCTGGTTGAGACATCTAAATTAGCAAATTAGATGAGTTTGACAGCCCGCAGACCAAACATCAGCACTGTCGCTAAGCCGATCATGCCGCCAAAAATCCCAAAATAAGTTATTGCTCCGCTAAGAGTCATTGCAATTTCTCCAAAACAATCAATAAAAAGACCTATAAGAACTATAATCTAAAATCTAATATCTAAATTAGATAAATATGCAATCCATAATTAAAGTTGACTTGGGGCCACAATCTTACAATGTTTGCGTGCGATCGGGCGGATTAGACGAACTCGGCAGTCTGATGGGCGATCTAAGTTTGGGCAAAAAAGTGCTGCTGGTGTCGAATCAGTCGATTTTTCGGCAGTACGGCGAAAGAGCAACAGCAGCCCTCGAATCGGCCGGTCTGGAAGTCAGTAGCTGCATTTTACCACCGGGAGAACAGTACAAAACTTTAAATTCGGTGCAGAAGATTTACGGTGCGGCTTTGGCAAACCGCTTAGAACGTTCCTCGACAATGGTGGCTTTGGGTGGCGGGGTGGTGGGCGATATGACGGGTTTTGCTGCGGCGACTTGGCTGCGGGGAATTAATGTCGTGCAGGTTCCGACTTCGCTGCTGGCGATGGTTGATGCTTCTATTGGCGGCAAAACGGGGGTAAATCATCCTTTAGGGAAGAATTTAATCGGGGCTTTTCACCAGCCGCGCTTGGTGTTAATTGACCCGGATGTACTCAAAACTCTGCCGGCGAGGGAGTTTCGTTCGGCGATGGCGGAAGTGATTAAGTACGGGGTGATTTGGGATGTTGAATTGTTTGAAAAGTTGGAGAATTGCAAGCGTTTGGATCAAATGCGCTACGTGAAGGCGGATTTGTTGGCAGAAATTTTGAGCAGGTCTTGCCAAGCTAAGGCTGAGGTGGTCAGCAAAGACGAGAAGGAATCGGGTTTGCGGGCGATTTTGAATTACGGACACACCATCGGTCATGCTGTGGAAAGTTTGACCAATTACAAGGTGATCAATCACGGGGAAGGAGTGGCAATCGGTATGGCTGCATCAAGCCGATTGGCTGTGGAGTTGGGAATGTGGGACGCTGAGTGCGATCGCCGCCAGTCTGCTTTGATTGAAAAAGCGGGTTTACCTGCCAAATTGCCGGCGAATGTGGATGTTGAGGAAATTTTGCATACTTTGCAACTCGATAAAAAGGTGCAGGATGGCAAGGTGCGGTTTGTGCTGCCGGTGCGCTTGGGTGAGGCCGCTGTGAGCGATCGGGTGGATGGGGATTTGATTTTACAAGTTTTGAAGGAAATGCTTTAGATTCCCGTTTTTGGGGGTGTTTAACCGCCGCTGAACGCTGATTAACGCCGATCGCCAAAGATGTTTTTTCTTTCAATCGGCGATCGGCGGTTGAGTTTAGGAACCGCTCGACCGCGAATTAATTTCGTCCAAAATTTTATCTACTCTGTTAGCGGCTTGAGTTCTGCCTTGCTTGATAAATAACTCCTTAGCTTTTGTGAGGCTGGCTACGGCCTCGGCTTGGTTTTCCTGACCTCCTTGCTGGTACAAACCGACTCCTAAATTGTTTAAAGCATCGGGATATCGATCGTTAATTTTAACGGCTTGTCTCCACTGAACAATTGCCTCGGGCAACTGCCCCTGACTTGCCATCGCCACGCCTAAATCGTTGTGAGCTTTGGCGTGCTGTGGGTTGACTTCAATTGCTTTTTGGAATAGAACGATCGCATCGCTCATTTTACCTTGCCCCGACAGCATAGTTCCCAGCTTGTAATAAGCATCCGCTTGTTTGGGATAGCGAGCGATTAGTTGCCGGTACAAAGCTTCGGCATTCACAGCATTTCCTTGACCGTAAAGGTCGTTAGCAGTTCTCAAGCCCACCGTGTAGCCTTTACCTACAACTTGGCACTTTTTCTCGGAGTTGCCTTCCTGCTTGCAAATCCTGAGTTCGTCTCCCTTCATTTCGTAGGACATAACTTCCCGAACAGCAGGTACTCGTCGCGGTGGCTGCAAGTTCTGCGACTGCAAGTTTTGCGAAAGTTGCAGGGCGATTGGATCAGCTTGTGCCGGTTGGGCCGCTGCGGCATTCCAGATTCCTGCACCCACCAAAATGCTTGGGGCAATCCACCTCAAAGGTTTGAACAAGCGAAACTCTCGATCGTTTTTCATGTCTTTTGTGGAAACGTGTTGTTGATATCCTGGGTTTCACTAGCGCCGTAAGAGTCGGAGCAGATCAGGGCCCACCCGATGAAATAGTTAGTTATTAACAGTCGAGATATTTTAGCACTGTGTGACCGAGTTTGAGTTAAATTAGAGTAGAATTCCGATCGATTCTCAGTCAACCTTAGCAGGAAAATAGAAATGGGGCAGTCTATTCTTACCATGCTCTTTGCGCTCGTCCTCGGCTACGCTGTTAACTCAAGCGTCAAAATAGTCAGCGGTGGCGACGAAGCTTTAGTGGAACGTTTGGGTCAATACAAACGCACCCTCAAGCCAGGATTCCACTTTATCAGTCCCCTGGTCGAAAAAGTCGTCTGCGTGGACACAAGCCGTGAAAGAGTTTTAGACATTAAACCTCAGTCAGCAATCACGGGAGATAATGTGGCTCTCGAAGTCGATGCCGTTGTGTATTGGCGGGTGGTGAATTTACAGAAAGCTTATTATGGAATCGATCAAATTGAAAATGCGATCGCCAACTTAGTTTTAACGACGTTTCGCGCTGAAATTGGTCGATTGCCAATGCAAGACATCTTGGCTTCCCGAGATGACATGAATAAAAAGTTACTCAAGAAGTTGGACGAAGCTACCGAAACTTGGGGCGTCAAAGTAATTCGGGTAGAAATTCAAAGCATTACACCTCCGAAAAGGGTGCAAGAAGCTATGGAATTGGAGCGCGCTACCAAGAGCGAGTGGCAAGCAATGGTCAATAAAGCGATCGGCACTAAGGAGTACATGAGGCTCTTAGTTGAGGCTCTGGACTCCCATCCGAATAGCACGCAAGTTTTGAATTACTTAGTAACCGAAAAATACTTAGAGGCTCAACAAAAATTGGGCGAAAGCGACAATGCCAAAATTCTGTTTATGGACCCGAGAAATATGTCAGAGGCCCTCAACAATTTGATGGAGTCTATCCCTGATGTCCCTTCGGAAGCTGGCGGCGGCGGGGAAATGAAACTTATGGATACTCCAACTTCTCAAGACTGATATCGGAAGATGGCGTCGGCTACCTGAGAGACATCGCGCATTTCTCTGACATCGTGAACGCGCAAGATATCTGCCGAATTTGCGATCGCACCTGTACAAGCCGCCGCTGTCCCCCAAATTCTTTGTTTCGCTTCTGGCTGATTCAAAATGTGACCGATGAAGCTTTTTCGCGATACTCCGACTAAAAGGGGACAGTTTAAAACACGGAATTTTCGCAGATATCGCAGGATTTCTAAGTTTTGACTGTAAGTCTTGGCAAAGCCAATACCAGGGTCGAGAATTATTTGAGATTTGTCAATCCCCGCAGCAACGGCCGCCGCAATTCGACTCTCTAAAAAGTCCTTAATTTCCCCAATTAAATCCCGATAATCTGTGAGTTTTTGCATCGTCTGGGGAGTTCCCCGAATGTGCATCAAAATTATTGGCACTTTTAACTTAGCAACGGTTGACAGCATTTCTGAGTCAAAAGTAGCTCCCGAAATATCGTTAATTATATCAGCTCCCGCCTCAACCGCAGCTTTGGCAACCTGCGCTCTGGTAGTATCGACAGAAATAGGAACTGAGCCAAAAATCTCGGCTTTTTGTCGCAGTATTTGTAGCAGAGGTATAACGCGATCGATCTCCTCTGAAGAGGATATTTCCACTGCACCAGGCCGAGTAGATTGACCGCCAATATCAATAATATCTACCCCCGATTTTACCATGTTTTCCGCTTGTGCTAAAGCCGATTCTAGGGTGTTGAAATCACCGCCGTCGCTGAAACTGTCAGGGGTTACATTCAAAACGCCCATTAAATAAGTGCGTTTTCCCCACTCGAAAGATTTATTTCTAATTGTAATTTTTTTGAGGTTATTTGTCATAAGTAGGTCGGCGGGGAAAATCACAAGTATGTAACAAAAGATTAAGTAGGGTGATGGGACTTAAATTTAATAC
>NZ_JAUBUG010000040.1:6466-67148 GCF_036705345.1 Microcoleus sp. B3-D2 | reverse complement strand
TAATTAATCCGAAACATCTCAAAAACTGGTTTACTAATTGCTGCTACTGTACCTCATAACATCCGGAAGTGCTGTATATGCGGTATCGAGCAGGCATAGATTTCGCCGGAGCTAGAGCAGCGCTGAAAGAAAACTCTCCTCTAGCGCAGTACGTTTTGATGGAATATCACGAATTTAGCGTGCTGTTTACATTGCCTTTAACAGTAGCTTGTGCGTGGATTTTGTGGAACTATGGCGACGCAATTTTAGAGAAAAAAAATCGCTAAAACTAGATGAGCTAGCTCTGAAAGTCTACGATCGCATCGATCAAAGTTGGCAAACTAGCCCTACGTTCAATCAAAATCTAGTTTATCGAGTCACTACAAGTCAAGATGGGGCGATCGCCCATTTCGAGCCGCTCAATCAACCAGCCAAGGATTACACAAAAGAAACTCCTTTGCCAAATCTGCTCAAATCTCTCGAAACTAGCAGCAACAATGCAGCACCAGTCGCTAAGTTTACTGTAGTGTTTGCTCCTACTGGAACCTTAGAAGTTAACCCCTAACTCACATACAACATCTATATCCGGTAAGGTGCGCCATCCGCACCTTATCTTTCATTTTTAACTTAAATGTGATATTATAAACAGCGCCCTCTAAGGCATTCTACATCTAAAACAACCAATGAAAGAACTTGACGACAAAAAAACCCAGGAACTGCTATGCACCATCATGGAATGGGAACTAGCAGGTGTCGTGCGCTACACCCACTATTCACTAATGGTGACAGGGCCAAACCGGATTCCCATCGTGCAGTTTTTTAAAGCACAAGCAACGGAATCCTTACTCCACGCCCAACAAGCAGGAGAAATTCTCACCGGTTTAGAGGGGCATCCCAGTCAGAAAATTGCTCCCATCGAAGAAACCTACAAACACTCGGTGAAAGACTTGTTGGAAGAAAGTTTAAATCACGAGAAAAAAGCGCTGAAAAAGTATAAATCTTTACTTGAAGTCGTGGGCGGCTCCAGCGTTTATTTGGAAGAATATGCCCGCAATCTAATTGGGCAAGAAGAATTGCACCAAGTAGAACTGAAAAAAATGCTGCGTGATTATAGTTGATTTAATGATTAGTTAGTTGTTATTGGTTATTGGTTATTGCTTATGAGTTAGTTGTTATTTCCAATGACCAGTGACCAATGCACTCTCCCCCATGCCCCATAATTATAAAAAATGAATTTTATTGAAGCGGTACCGACTTTTGTAATTACCCTGCGCGAAGGCGTAGAAGCCGCCTTAGTCGTCGGAATTGTACTAGCTTGCCTCAAAAAAGCCGAGCAAAGTCACCTCAATTCTTGGGTTTATGCAGGTGTCGCAGCCGGCATTGCTGCTAGCGGTTTTGTGGGTGTTTTATTCAATGGATTGCTGGCAGCACTATCAACATCAGAGCAGGCTTACGCACCAGTAATTAAACAGCTATTAGAGGGCGTGTTGGGCATGGTGGCGATCGCAATGCTAAGCTGGATGCTAATTTGGATGACTCAGCAAGCGCGCTTTCTCAAAGCAGAAGTTGAAGGAGCAGTTACAGCAGCTTTGACAGAAAATAGCCATGCCGGCTGGGGCGTATTTGGCTTAATTTTTATTGCGGTACTGCGCGAAGGTTTTGAAACAGTTATATTTGTCAGCGCTCAGTTTCAACAAGGTTTGAGTCCCGCTTTGGGATCTTTGGGCGGTTTGACTGGGGCGGCAATCATTGGCGCGCTACTGTTCAAGTGGGGTGTCAAAATTGATATCCGCCTGTTTTTCAAGTTTATGGGGATTTTGTTGCTGTTAATCGTGGCAGGTTTGGCAGTATCTGCACTCAAACATTTTGACCAAGCCGCTGGGATTTTGTCGCAGATGAATAGCAAGTATGCAGCGATTTGTGTTTATTACGATCGCCTCGCACCAGTGCACTCTTGTATTTTAGGCCCGATGGTGTGGAATGCAGCGGGAATTTTGCCCGATCGGCAATTTCCAGGAGTGCTTCTCAAAGCACTGTTTGGATACAGAGATCGACTTTATCTCGTCCAAGCAGCGGCTTACACAATATTCTTAGCCACCATCGGCGGTCTTTATTTCCAAAAATTAGGATCTAAGGCGACTCTTCCCAACAAAAATACTCAGCCAGATCGATCGCAAACTCGCCCTCAGTAGGTATGCAAGCGGTTGTTATCGGTTGTTTTGCTGATTCTAGGGCGAGACAACAATTAGCCCCACAGGCAAAAAAATGACCAAAAATTGTCAGCTTGCGGAATTGATTATTTGACTTTTATATGATATCATTTAATGATTGCAATATTGTTTATTCAAGTTATAAATACTTATATTACTATTATTTAATAATACCGTCAATACCCCAACAAAGCAAGCCCTATTCCCTAAAAAAACACAAAAATTTTATAAGCAAAATTAACTAACTTAAAAAATTTACAGTTAACGGTTGACAGGGTTATGCAAAACGCGGACTACCGTTAGGGCGATGCTGTGAAGCCCCAGGCGCACAGTGCAAAAGTTAAGGCTGTTCTTGCCGACCAAAAATCTGCCCCCAGCAAGATTTTGGGTCAACAGTTTTCTGATATGTGCTCCTAGGGCTTATAATTAGTACAAGAATGTGCGATTCGTTTAGTCGAAATGAGCAGCAATACTCAAGGATGGCTAGTATGGCTCCTAAGTCATAACAACTAAATACACATCTGGGTGCAGGTCATCCTTAGTCCCAGTCCGCAAGTGCAGCGGTAAAAGCATATCCCCTATCTTGTTAGGTAGCAACTAAAAGGATAAAGCGGGGATAAAAAGCAGACTACTGGTAGCCGAAACTGGTAACTGTCGAGCAAGAGTTCATGTGTAGCGAAAGCAAAGATGTGTCTGAACCATCGTTAAATAAGATGGTCTAACGGCTAAATCAGAATAAAACCGTTGAAAAAACGCGGTAAAGACTGATAAAGACCAAGCCAAAAGGCAAGGATAGGGCGTAGGCGATTGTTTCTTTCGACCTACAAGCACTGCCTATAAACCCGGTGGATAGCATCACACTACAAACTCAATCAATGTGTATTTGGAACGAAGTAACTCTCATATATCTCTGAAATCAGGTGAATTATCAGTAAGTAGCTAACGAATGATATACGAGAGAAGGATTGTATCAAAAGCCAATGCCCTGTTGTAATGACAGAGATATGCAGACGGATACACGGTAACTTCAAGGATAGGAACCTAGTAGCAATGAATAAGTCTAAAACGCAGGACAACCTGACGGTGGAATGGAATCAAATCAATTGGCGAAGAGCTGAAAGATTGACATTTAAGTTGCAAAAACGTATCTATCGAGCAAGTGAGCGTGGCGATGTTAAAGCAGTTCGGAAGCTTCAGAAGACCTTGATTAATTCATGGTCTAATAAGGTTTTAGCGGTACGACGGGTCACGCAAGACAATACTGGTAAGCGTACAGCAGGTGTGGACGGTATTAAATTACTATCCCCAAAGCAACGAATTAAGCTAGTAAGTCAACTCAAAGCAACTGGCAAATCACAACCTACACGTAGGATAATGATACCAAAACCAGGAACTAATGAGTCCAGACCATTAGGCATACCCACAATGTACGACCGCGCCCTACAAGCAGTTGTGAAAGCAGCTCTTGAACCAGAATGGGAAGCAAAATTCGAGCCAAACTCATATGGTTTTAGACCAGGTAGGTCATGTCACGATGCGATTGGAGCTATTTTTGACAGTATCAGATACAAAGCTAAATATGTACTAGACGCTGATATTGCCAAATGCTTTGACTGCATTAATCACAAAGCATTACTTGACAAAATCAATACCTATCCACGACTCCGAAAACAAATTAAGTCGTGGCTTAAAAGTGGGGTATTAGACCAAGGTGAAATCTTTCCGACCATTGAAGGTACGCCACAAGGAGGGGTCATTTCCCCGCTATTGGCTAACATAGCCCTTCACCGAATGGAAGAACGGGTTAAACAATTCGTAGGAACTTCTGTTAACCAACAAAGGGCAATCAGTTTAATCCGATACGCCGATGATTTTGTGATTATTCACAAAGACATTGAAGTAATAATAGCCTGTCAAAAGATAATTGCAGATTGGTTAAGTGATTTTGGCTTAGAATTAAAACCAAGTAAAACAAAATTAACCCACACCCTCAACGAATATAATGGAAATGTTGGGTTTGAGTTTTTAGGATTTCACGTACAACAACATCAGGTAGGTAACTACCGAAGTGCCAAAAATACAAAAGGAATACCACTTGGTTTTAAGACATTAATTACTCCGTCCAAGCTAAAAATCAAAGCTCATCTGGAAAAAATTGGAGAAGTAATAGATACACACAACACCGCCCCTCAAGCTGCTTTAATCAGTCGGCTGAATCCAATAATTAGGGGATGGTCAAACTACTACTCTACAGTAGTAAGTAAGGAAACCTTTAAAAAGGTTGACAGTCTTACTTACGACAAACTACGAGCCTGGGCTAGAAGACGGGGAAAAGGTAGCATCAATAAAGACAAATACTGGAGAACAGTAGGTGACAGAAATTGGTGTTTCAGCACAGAAAAAGGCTTAGAATTAGCTCAACACTCAGCAACGCCTATTGTAAGGCACGTCAAGGTGAAGGGCAATTCAACACCTTATGATGGTGACTGGATTTATTGGAGCAAGAGACGCGGAGAATACCCCGAAACACCAACAAGAGTGGCAACACTCCTGAAGACACAAAAAGGTAAATGCACCCACTGTGGTCTGTACTTCACACCTACAGACACTGTAGAAGTTGACCATATCCAACCCCGCTCACTAGGCGGTAAGGATGAGTATAAAAACCTCCAACTTCTGCACAAGCATTGTCACGACACAAAAACGGAAAATGACGGTTCCTTATCAAGAACCAGTGTAACACCGTTTTGAGTTGTATCCTTAACAAAGGATGAAGATATCGAGGAGCCGGATGAGGCGAAAGTTTCATGTCCGGTTCTGAAGGAGAGGTAGGGGTAGAAATGCCCCTATCGACTCTAACATTTACAGAGCCCCGAAAGTTCTTAATCAACCTTATAATCCTTACATGAAGCTTAAAATTAAAAAATTGTTCGTTAAAGTTACCTGGAACCCCCAGAAGGCTGTAGGATCTGCCATTCGGTTAGCGGTGAGATAAATAATGATGCCCCGGATACTTGTTATTGATGATGACGCGGCGATCGCCGAACTCGTAGCCGTCAACCTAGAAATGGCTGGCTATGAAGTCACCCAGGCAGAAGACGGCATCAAAGGTCAGGCACTAGCCATACAACTGCTCCCCGACCTGATCATGCTAGACCTCATGCTGCCTAGAGTAGACGGATTCACCGTATGTCAGCGTTTGCGGCGTGACGAGCGCACCTCAGACATTCCCGTCTTGATGTTGACAGCCTTAAGTCAAACTCAAGACAAAGTAGAAGGCTTCAACTCCGGCGCCGACGACTACCTGACCAAACCCTTTGAACTAGAAGAGATGCTAGCCCGAGTGCGAGCTCTACTAAGGCGCACAGACCGCATCCCCCAAGCTGCCAAACACTCCGAAATTCTGAATTACGGCCCGCTGACGCTTGTCCCCGAAAGGTTTGAAGCTGTTTGGTACGCTCAGACAGTCAAACTGACCCACCTAGAGTTTGAGTTGCTGCACTGCTTGCTTCAGCGCCACGGTCAGACAGTTTCTCCCAGCGAAATTCTCAAAGAAGTGTGGGGTTACGACCCCGACGACGACATCGAAACTATTCGTGTACACATCAGACACCTGAGAACCAAGATGGAACCCGATCCCCGCCATCCTCGGTACATCAAAACCGTATACGGGGCCGGTTATTGCCTGGAGTTGCCCAACAACGAGCAAGTAGCTGAAGAAACCAAATCCTCTGCTTGAGCTAGCGCGCCAGATGCAACAAGCAGTTAAAAATTCCGCTAGAAAAGCCTGAGAGCATTTGCTCTCAGGCTTGGTTGTTTGGAGTTTGAGATGAATATGTCAACAAAGAGGCATTAACTCTCTTGATTCGGAAAAAACAATGGCGCACCCCCCTCTAACCGTACTTTTAGAGAAGCTTGTCCATAGGAAAGTACCGGATTTCTTTTCCCACCTTGTCTTTTCCGAGAGGATTGGATAGCTACTTAAACAATACTCTAGCCATAATACTCTTTAATAATATTATTTATCAATAAATTTAGAAGTATTCCTTTAGCTGCTATTTTTGCTAACGAGAGACCAAACTCTGCTAAAGCGCCAAAAACAGTCATAATCGTGATAGGGCGATGTTTTTTCCTACTGATTTACATACCTGAACTCAAATCAGTGAAAATTTTTCTCAAATACCCCTTGACGAAACTACTAAAATTGTTGATTATCTATATCAATAACCTGCTATCGCTTAAAACTCCCCTGACATCTTTCTCAAGAGGTAAATGGCCGTGACCAGCATGGCAAAAAAATCCTTCTTCGCCGTTAGGGCGATTCACCTAATCAGCTCAGCCTTTCTAGGCTTCGGCGACATCTTTCACTCCCTCAAAGGGCCAGCAACCCTCGAAGCAAGAACTTCTTTCTTTGGCTACACATGGGAAGACGCAGACAAAATGACCACCCTCTTGGGCATCAGCCTAGTTTTGCTGGGTGTCGCTACCTTCTTGTTGGTACCCAAAGCTATGTATTTCGGTGGTTTATGAGTTTAGCTGACGGATATTCCCTAGTAGGAGCAGTTGCTGTGTGGATTCGGTTGCAGGAAAAAGAGTTGACACGGCTGACGGGTTTGCTGACGACGCTGGCATTGATTTTGATTGGGGCGATCGCCCTTTGTGTTGGCGATCGACAAAATCTGGAAAAAGACAAGTCATTCTATTGGCATAAAACTCCCGAACCTGGGAGTTTATTCCCGAGTGGTTTTGTCATCGGTGACACCTCTGCAGCTTTTCTCGGCTATTTGCTGCTAGAAAATATTTCTCCTATAGATGCCATTGTTCGAGGTTTTGTCAATTAACTACTCTGCTGGCGGTTGACATCGGTCGAGCGCAAGCCCGGAGAATTAGGAATTGCGAAACAGACTTTCATCCGCCGACTTGCTGAAAACCTTTTGTCGCTGTTACAGCGCAGTTACACACAGAAAATCGATGGTGCAATTCCT
Organism: Microcoleus sp. B3-D2; assembly: GCF_036705345.1. Lineage (NCBI taxonomy): Bacteria > Bacillati > Cyanobacteriota > Cyanophyceae > Oscillatoriales > Microcoleaceae > Microcoleus > Microcoleus sp. B3-D2. The sequence continues at coordinate 59,974 of NZ_JAUBUG010000040.1, read as the reverse complement.
ATTTTTTACCTACAAACGCCGTTCAGATTTCGGTCAACCTTGAGCAATAACCGTATGACTGTCTTTTTCTAAAATTTATGTATCGCCACTTTGATTATTTTTGTGGAGTCTGTCCGTAACATTGCCAGAAGGAGCGCATCAAATCAAGCGCTTGTATCCAATTCATTGTTATTGGGATTTTTTTACGACGGACTACCGCCTCAAATTTACAGTGCGCCCGTGCGTTGCTTGTACTGAAGATGCGATCGGTTGCACTGACTTTGACCCTAAGAATTGTTTTACCAATGCTTATCAGCAACATTACTAGAAACTTCACAAAAATTACGCATAAATACCGAAAACTACTTTTTTAGTTCCACTTTTAGCAAGGGGGATAGATGGCTAGCAGATTACCCTTAACTAAAGGGGAAGTCTAGAATTAGATGGATTATCACGGAAAATACACTTTAGGAGAATCTAAAAAAGAGCGCGAATAAATAACAGATAATCCACTAGAAGCCTCGTTCAAGTTTTTTATTTTTTGCGACATGAATTTATACAGTGCTAACTCACTCAAAGTCGAACTAAACCAGAGAGGCTGCCGCCTTACTCCCCAGCGAGAAACTATTTTGAGTGTCTTTCAAAATCTGCCACAAGGCAATCATTTAAGTGCGGAAGAGTTATACAGGACTTTGCAGAATAAAGGAGAACGAATAGGCTTGTCTACTGTCTACCGAACCCTGCATTTATTAGCAAGAATTGGAATTTTGCGTGAACTAGAATTAGCAGAAGGGCACAAACATTACGAACAGAATTTTCCCGAATTGCATCACCACCACCACCTGGTTTGCATTCAGTGTCACAAAACCTTTGAATTTAGCGATGAATCCATTTTAAGAATTGGCAAAAAGCAAGTTGAAAAAGCTGGGGTCGAACTGCTTGACTGTCAATTAACTGTGCGAGCTGTTTGTTTGGAAGCGCTGCGGGAGGGATGGCCTTCTTTGGTACCCAGCAATTGGTTGTGTCCCCGATATCATTCAGAAATTGATGAGGAAATTAGTTGATTGGGATGAAATACACTTCGGTAATGGGGAATTGGTAATTGGTAATTGGCCACTCTTGAACTCAGGTATGGCAATAGGGTTGCAAGGAATGCTAGCGAAGTGATTCTTAGGAAAGCAATCTCACGCATTCAAAACCCCTTCTGCTTAGTAGCATGGGAAGGAATGTTAAGGAAGGTTAGCGAAGCAATTATTAGAAAAGTAATGTCACGCATTTAAAAATGGTCGCCTTTCCCTTCCCCTTCCGTCAAGCAACCTCAGAATCGCAACGTTGGTGTTCCATCCGAAATATGTTAGCGTACAAACTAGCAACAATCTGTTTACCTTCCTGCGTCAACTGCAAGTAACCGAGAGATTCACTGATGTGAGGATAAATGCCGGTCCAGTAAAACTTAGAGTAGCTTTGCAGCAAGTCGCCCGGATGTCGATAGCCCAAAATTTTAGTAGCACCGCTTTCTTCCAACTCGTAAAACAGCGCGCCAATTTTCTGCAAATATTGTGGGTTGCTGAGCTGACCTATCAAGTCAGCACCGCGCACTAAACTAGAGTAATTAAGTGCATCCTCGTCAGTGTTACCGTCAAGCACCGAGAAACGAGTCTGTTCTATGTTCTGCTTAATTATCTCAGCATTAATTAGCTTGTGGTTGCCGAAGCGCTCGTCAATGAACAATTTAGCTCTGTCAACTCGGTAAGGAGCTAAGCTAGCCGCTGTTGCACCGGGAGCAAGTGCAATTCTCATGCCATCTTTTCCAGTAGCATACAATCCTTCTGATTCTTGGTCTTGCCGGCAAACTCCTTTGACATATCCGATGTCTTGGCACAGCAAAGAAATGATGAAGTGCAGCCAATCTTCGCAGGAAACTCCGCCCTTGCGAATGTGTTTTCCCCGCAAGATTTCTTGACCGACTAAGCTAATGCAAATGGCGTGTTCTACATTGTGATAAAGAGCGTCGCTGTTAGCGATGTTTTCTAACGCCATTGCCCCCACCCAGGCAATAATGTCAGCATAGTCTGATTTGTAGCCTCCGTAAGTGCGGCTGTACCCGTTCTGAAGTTGTTCGATGAAAGCCTCGATCAGCAGTTCTGTAGAATTAAACATATCCTATCCTTTTACCTTAATATTGCCTTTCAAGAACGGTGCATCTATTGGGGAGTAGTCTAATTTTATGGATGAGATTTGAACTCACAACTCCTGCACCCCGTGTGTGTTGTGCTCTGTGGGTGGCAATCTCAAAACTCATTGACGCAGCTACGCCCGGGGAGTCACTAAGCAATCTCGCGCCCTGAGTCAAAACTCCCAAGCAACTCAGTCCATCACTGACACCCATCCCCGCCGTACTGCATAGAGCAGCCTGCTGACAATTTTTCGCTCCTCTGAACTTTTTAAACTGTGAGAATTAATTGCGTATTGAATTTGTTGGAACACAGTCCGATCGATCTTACCGGATTTCCAAATGTTCAAGTAAAGTTCGGAAATTTTATATTCAGGAATATAAGCTTTGGTTGTCATCTGCAGTCAACTCAATGTATATTTCTTATTGTCCGGCAATTTTAGATAAGTTTATGTGATGTAGATCGGCTATAGACTGTGATGCGATCGCAGGCTGGAGTTAATGCGCCTCTCCTAACAATGGTAATTTGATCGAAAAAGCGATATGGCGAGCTTCATAAATTTTGCTGACGCCTGTGACAATCATCATAGTTGCGCCTAAATTATAGGATGTCACATACCATTCTCCCGTTGCGCTCGCCCCCTCCCAACTTGCAGCCACGAAAGAAGTTCGATCGTCCGCCGTGCAAATTTCTTGCCAAAGAAACTCGCGTCGTGTAGAATATAGAGTCTGGTATCCTCACTTACCCATAGATTTTCATTCATCCCGTCCCCCCAGAGGGGAAGGGACTTTCAGTGCGGATGCAGCCAAATCACTATATTCAGCAAAAAGCTAGAAATGCCGTAACTCATGCCCACTATTCAGCAACTCATCCGTTCAGCACGGGAACAAACGCAGAAAAAAACCAAATCGCCAGCTCTCAAGAGTTGCCCCCAGCGCCGCGGAGTTTGCACCAGAGTGTACACGACCACCCCGAAAAAACCCAACTCGGCGCTGCGGAAGGTGGCTCGGGTACGGCTGACCTCTGGTTTTGAAGTGACAGCCTACATCCCAGGGATCGGTCACAACTTGCAAGAACACTCTGTAGTAATGATCCGGGGCGGTCGGGTAAAAGATTTGCCCGGAGTTAGATACCACATCATTCGCGGTACATTAGACACCGCTGGGGTGAAAGACCGCAAGCAGGGTCGTTCCAAATACGGGGCCAAGCGTCCTAAAGAGAAAAAATAACACGCAGCTCGCCCGATCGTCGAGGTTGAGAAGCAAAAATAAATCCGATCGCGCCGAGCGATTGCACGCTCGATCGTCATAGATCGAGATCTGAGCCCAAAACCCCAAACTCAGTCATTCAAAATCAAAAATCCCAAGTAGAACTATGTCTCGCCGCACAGTTATTCAAAAACGTCCAGTTCCACCAGATCCAACCTACAACAGCCGGTTGGTAAGCATGATGGTGAGACGGATCATGCAGCACGGCAAAAAATCCGTTGCCTCCAGCATCGTCTACGACGCCCTCAAAACCATCCAAGAACGCACAGGGGCTGAACCGTTAGACTTGTTTGAAAAAGCAGTCAAAAACGCGACCCCCCTGGTAGAAGTCAAAGCCCGCCGGGTAGGTGGCGCCACCTACCAAGTGCCGATGGAAGTGCGCTCCGATCGCGGTACCACCCTCGCCCTCCGCTGGCTGATCAGATTTGCCCGCGCCCGCACCGGCCGCTCGATGGCCGCCAAGCTAGCCAACGAACTGATGGATGCAGCTAACGAAACAGGCAGTGCTATTCGCAAGCGCGAAGAAACTCACCGCATGGCTGAAGCTAACAAGGCTTTTGCTCACTACCGCTACTAACTGCAACATCGGGCATGGAGAAGAGCGCGATCGTGCGGTATAAAAGCATCGGGTGAGAAATTGGAAAGTGTAAGTGTTGAGTGTTGAGATTGCTTCTCTTGGCGCAGTTGCGATTCGTGAAGCAAACTCAAAACTCCCAAAATCAAAATTCACGCACTCTCTGAATCCTCCATGTCGCATCCTTAATATTTTTGTAAACAAAATTTGCAAAAAATATTAAAATGTAACAATAAGCTCCAGAGACTTTTGTAAGTCGCTGGGGAGTGCAAAATAGGGTTACTGTGTAGTATAATAGTATTATAACAGCAACACAAGATTAAGGAGGTAGCTGTGGCACGTACCGTCCCGCTAGAAAAAACTCGCAACATCGGCATCGCAGCCCACATCGACGCGGGCAAAACAACAACAACTGAAAGAATTCTGTTCTATTCAGGCATGGTTCACAAAATGGGTGAAGTGCACGAGGGAACAGCAGTCACTGACTGGATGGAGCAAGAGCGGGAGCGGGGAATTACGATTACTGCCGCTGCTATCACCACCAGTTGGAAAGATTACAAAATCAACATCATCGACACTCCCGGACACGTAGACTTCACGATCGAAGTCGAACGCTCGATGCGAGTGCTCGACGGAGTGATCGCAGTGTTCTGCTCGGTAGGGGGAGTGCAGCCGCAATCCGAGACAGTTTGGCGACAAGCCGATCGGTACAAAGTACCGCGGATCGTGTTCGTCAACAAAATGGATCGGATGGGCGCAAACTTCTACAAAGTCTACGCCCAAATTCGCGATCGAATGAGAGCGAACGCCGTACCCATCCAAATCCCGATCGGCAGTGAAGAAAACTTCCGGGGAATTGTAGACTTAGTGCAAATGAAAGCCTATATCTACAACAACGACATGGGAACCGACATCGAGGAAGTAGAAATCCCCGATGAAGTAAAGGATCTAGCCGTAGAATACCGCACCAAGCTGATCGAGTCCGTAGCAGAAACCAACGACGCCCTTACGGAGAAATACCTTGAAGGCGAAGAGTTAACGGAAGACGAAATTCGTGCAGCTTTGCGGACTGGCGCGATATCTGGGACGATCGTCCCCATGTTGTGCGGTTCGGCGTTCAAAAACAAAGGCGTTCAGCTTTTGTTGGATGCAGTGATCGACTACCTGCCGTCGCCCTTGGAAGTTCCCCCAATTCAAGGACTCCTCCCCAACGGCGACACAGCAGAACGATTTGCAGATGACAGCGCCCCCCTGTCAGCCCTGGCATTCAAAATCATGGCTGACCCCTACGGTCGCCTGACCTTTGTTCGCGTCTACTCCGGTATCCTCAAAAAAGGTACCTACGTCCTGAACTCCACCAAAGACAAAAAAGAGCGGGTTTCTCGCCTAATTGTACTCAAAGCGGACGATCGGATAGAAGTTGAGGAACTGCGGGCAGGAGACTTGGGAGCAGCCTTGGGTTTGAAAGACACCTTCACCGGCGACACCCTCTGCGAAGAAGGAGCGCCAGTGATTCTGGAATCTCTGTTTATTCCAGAGCCAGTCATCTCGGTGGCTGTCGAACCCAAAACCAAACAAGACATGGAGAAGCTCTCCAAAGCCCTCCAGTCGCTCTCGGAAGAAGACCCTACCTTCCGAGTCAACGTTGACCCAGAAACCAACCAGACAGTCATCGCCGGCATGGGCGAACTGCACCTGGAAATCCTGGTAGACAGGATGCTGCGCGAATTCAAAGTAGAAGCCAACGTGGGTCAGCCGCAAGTAGCCTACCGCGAAACCATTCGCAAAGCCGTCCGCGCCGAAGGTAAATTTATCCGCCAAAGCGGCGGTAAAGGTCAGTACGGTCACGTCGTGATCGAACTAGAACCTACCGAAGTCGGAAGCGGCTTTGAATTTGTCTCCAAAATTGTCGGCGGCACTGTACCGAAAGAGTACATCGGCCCGGCCGAACAAGGGATGAAAGAAGCCTGCGAATCGGGTATTGTAGCAGGATATCCCGTGATCGACCTCAAAGCTACTATGGTAGACGGGTCTTTCCACGACGTAGACTCTTCGGAAATGGCATTTAAGATCGCCGGCTCAATGGCGATCAAAGAAGCCGTGATGAAGGCTTCGCCTGTGCTGCTAGAGCCTATGATGAAAGTAGAGGTGGAAGTTCCCGAAGATTACATCGGGAACATCATCGGTGACCTCAACTCGCGTCGGGGTCAGATTGAGGGCCAAGAGACGGATCAGGGAATTGCCAAAGTTTCTGTAAAAGTTCCACTAGCAGAAATGTTTGGCTACGCCACTGACATCCGCTCGAAAACCCAAGGTCGGGGCATCTTCACAATGGAATTCAGCCATTACGAAGAAGTGCCGCGAAATGTGGCTGAAGCCATCATCGCTAAGAACAAAGGTAACTAACGATTTTGAATTTTAGATTTTGGATTTTGGATGAAATCCAAAGTCTAAAATCTAAAATGTTAAAATCTAAAATCGCTAAAAGAAACAAGGAACAAATCGAGAATGGCACGCGCAAAATTTGAACGGAATAAACCCCACGTAAACATCGGCACGATCGGTCACGTTGACCACGGCAAAACAACTTTGACCGCCGCGATTACGATGACTCTCTCTGCACTAGGTCAAGCAAAGGCTAAGAACTACGCCGACATCGACGCCGCGCCAGAAGAAAAAGCACGGGGTATTACGATTAATACTGCTCACGTCGAATACGAAACCACAGGTCGGCACTATGCCCACGTAGATTGCCCCGGACACGCTGACTACGTGAAAAACATGATCACCGGTGCCGCTCAAATGGACGGTGGCATCTTAGTGGTATCAGCCGCAGACGGCCCCATGCCTCAAACTCGCGAACACATCCTGCTGGCAAAGCAAGTTGGCGTTCCCAGCTTGGTTGTGTTCTTGAACAAAGAAGACATGGTGGATGATGCTGAACTGTTGGAATTGGTAGAACTGGAAGTTCGCGAACTTTTGAGCTCTTACGATTTTCCGGGCGATGACATCCCCATCGTCACAGGTTCGGGATTGAAAGCTCTCGAAGCGATGCTTGCTAATCCCAAGACTGTCAAGGGCGAAAATGAGTGGGTTGACAAAATTTACAAGCTGATGGAAGAAGTAGATGCTTACATCCCCACCCCAGAACGCGAAGTTGACAAGCCTTTCTTGATGGCAGTTGAAGACGTATTCTCGATTACTGGTCGGGGTACGGTCGCCACTGGTCGGATTGAGCGCGGAACCATCAAAGTCGGCGAAACAGTCGAATTGGTGGGTCTTAAGGATACTCGCAGCACTACAGTGACTGGTGTGGAAATGTTCACCAAGTCTCTGGAAGAAGGTTTGGCCGGCGACAACGTTGGTCTACTGCTGCGGGGGATTTTGAAGGCGGATATTGAACGCGGAATGGTGATTGCCAAGCCGAAAAGCATCATGCCTCACACTCAGTTTGAATCTGAAGTGTACATCCTCAAGAAGGAAGAAGGCGGCCGGCACACGCCCTTTTTCTCTGGATATCGCCCTCAATTCTACGTCCGTACCACTGACGTGACCGGCACGATCGCACAGTTCACCGCTGATGACGGTAGTGAAGCAGAAATGGTGATGCCCGGTGACCGGATCAAAATGACTGTTGAACTGATTCACCCGATCGCGATCGAACAAGGAATGCGCTTCGCTATCCGCGAAGGCGGACGCACCGTTGGCGCCGGCGTTGTTTCCAAAATCCTCAAGTAGGAATCCGATAACAGCTTAAATAGCAGAAAAGCCACCAAATTTAATCAGGCTTTTCTGCTATTTAGTGATTAGTCATTAGTTATGAGTCAGAAGTTAGCAGTTAGCCCGAAAAGAACTGCAAATAGACGACAGACAACAGGCAACAAACAACAAACTGAACCTCGAAAATTCAAGAAACAAAAATGGCAACAATTCAACAGCAAAAAATTCGCATTCGCCTCAAAGCTTTCGATCGCCGAATTCTAGACGCATCCTGCGAAAAGATTGTAGATACAGCAAATCGGACAGCAGCCACAGCGATCGGCCCGATTCCCCTACCGACAAAACGCCGGATTTACTGCTTGCTGCGATCGCCCCACGTAGACAAAGATTCTCGCGAACACTTTGAAACCCGCACGCACCGCCGGATTATCGACATTCACCAGCCATCAGCCAAAACAATTGACGCTTTGATGAAACTGGATTTGCCAGCCGGCGTAGATATCGAAGTCAAGCTGTAGATTGACCTATCTCAAACGCAGAAAGAAGGATCAAAGGGCAGAGCATTTGTTCCTTCTTTTTGCATAAAGTTCCCTAGTCATTACTTATTAGGTATTAGTTATTAGTTAATAATCAACAATAATTTCTGCTCCGGCACGAACTTAAATAATTATTCTTAATTAAGGGGCGATCACTACAAAAACGCTCCTTGAGCAGTCGCTATCATCGCATTCAGCATCACTTAGTTCAGCAAAAAGGTATATTTAGCATTTTGACGAAATAACGCCTTTGTCAAGCTGCCAGCAGGGGCGATCGCGCTCGCTGGCTCAAATCCGCGTCGCAAAAGCCCGATCGCTCCTGCCCCGGAATTGCCTTTAATCAGTTAAAGTAAGAAAAATAAGCGCAAGTACCGTCACTTTTGAGCGACAATGGCATCCTCTTCCTCTGTAGCAGTTCGCGAACTCCCCTTATTTCCGTTGCCGGAAGTGGTTCTATTTCCAGGTAGACCGCTACCGCTGCAAATCTTCGAGTTTCGCTATCGAATCATGATGAATACGATTCTGGAGGGCGATCGGCGTTTCGGTGTACTCATGTGGGACCCCAACCAAAACAAAGTCTCTGCCGTTGGCTGTTGTGCCGAAGTGATTCACTGCCAACGCCTGCCCGACGATCGCATGAAAATTATGACCCTCGGGCAGCAGCGGTTCCGAGTGCTCGACGCAGTTCGGGAAAAACCGTATTTAGTCGGTCTAGTAGAATGGATTGAAGACGAACCGCCGCAAAAAGACCTCAGACCTTTGGGAAAAGATGTCGAACAACTGCTGAGAGATGTAGTTCGCCTCTCCAGCAAATTGATGGATCAGCCGATCGACCTGCCCGAAGACATTCCCAGTTTGCCTACAGAATTGTCCTACTGGGTAGCCAGCTACCTTTACGGGGCAGCGACAGAACAGCAAACTCTTTTAGAATTGCAAGATACTGCTGCGAGATTGGAACGCGAAACCGAAATTTTGACTTCTACTCGCAATCACTTGGCAGCGAGGACTGTACTTAAAGATACCCTCAAGTAGCCAATTTGCCTAGGAAAAAGCACGATCGGTTTGACCTGCATTGAAGAAATAATTACACACAAATCATACCATTTTCGATTTGCGATTTTCGATTGGGAATGAGTTATGAACTAAGAGTTGGGAGATTGCCTGCAGTTCTATTCTTTTTTGGAACTGGTATCTGTTTAATTCTTAACTTCAAACAGGTTCGGATAGGTTCCTTATAGCAGTAACTTGTGTTAGACAATCACGACCAACCGAAACCATACGATGCAGTTAGAGGCGGTCAACTGCCACCTCCTGTGGGCGGTGTAGTGCTCGGCGGACTAGCAGGAGTTAAACATCGGCTGTCTAGTTCTGTCAGCGAACATCGAATCGCCGCCCTGAGAGAGACATTGAATTACGGCGATGCCGGCTTAAAAATAGTCATCAACATTTGTCAAAGCGAAACAGGGCCAGTGCAGCGGGCGGCTTGTGATTTGCTTCGACAAAGGCTGAATTCGATCGCCCGGGAAAAATTACAGGCCTTTGTAGCTTCAAATTCAGATTCCGAAGCTAAGGTAGATAGCACTGAAAAAATATTAAAGCACTCATCCGGTGCAGTCTCAGAAAAAAATTACGATCGGCAAATGTCCGAAGCACAGTTAATATTTGAGACAGTTACGCAGCAAATGCAACCAAATTTGTTGCTCTTAGAAGCACTGGTAGCCTCTGTAGAACGCGAAGAATTTACCAGCGAACTGATGAATCTTTGGGAACTATTAATCTTAGAAATTCAGGAACCTCTCAAAGAACTGCGTCAGGCTGTTGGCAGTGCGATTTCCGCCCAACTGCGGATTCAGTGGCTTTACAATCAAGCTGAATCTCAAGCCAACCAGTGGCAGCAGCGAGCTTTGCTAGCTCTTCAGACACAGGATGAAAATTCAATCCGCCTCGCCGTGGTTGGCAAGCAGGTTCAAGTCGATCGGGCCGCAGAACTAAAAATTGACTTAGACTACCAAACTGTGCGAGTAGAAAATCTCAACCGCAACTTGCTGGCTTTGGAAAGTAAGATTGCTCAAGCTAATTCCAAGAAAGAAATCCTCAAGATGCAGCTTCATTTTGCTAAGGTACAGCAGCAAATAGACTTCACTTTCAGCCAAGTCAATAATATATTTTTTAGTCCTTAGTTGTCGGATTATCTGCGGATATATTGCCTAATCTCATACTTGTCTGATGCAAAACTGTATTGTGCCACTGAAAATTGTTGCCTCATCTCGCTTAGCTCCTTCCCAATTAGCACCGCACAAAAATGCCCCGCTCAAATTAGCACCCCTCAAGTCCGCTCCTCTCAAGTCTGCGCCCTCAAGGTTAGTTTCACACAAAAAAGCGTTTCTCAAGTCGGCTCTCCTCAGACTCGCTCCCCGCAGTTTAGCCTCGCTTAGATTGGCTTTTTGAAGGTTTGTATTGTCCAAGCAAGCATCTATGAGGTTGGCTTCCATCAGGTTTGCCGCGCACAAGCAGGCTCCGCTCAAATTAACACCTATCATTTTGGTGTCGCTCAAGTTGGCGTTTTCCAAGTTTGCTTCAATCAGGTCAGCTCCTGTTAATCTTGCGAAAGTTAGATCTGCTCGGCTCAGGTTAGCTCCATTTAGGTTGGTCATCACCAGACAGGCATTCTTGAGCTTGCCAGCTATTAAGTTGGCCCCCCTTAAGTTTGCCAAAGCAAAATTTATTTCTTTGAGATTCGCGCAGGCTAGATTAATATGAATTAGGAAAGCTTCTCGCAAAGAAGCCTCTTTCAAGTTTGTTTCATGAAAATTTCTTTCTCCGGCTGCGTATCGCTTGAGAAGTTCATCAGCATTCATCTCACCAGCCTCCTAAGTTTTACTTAAAAAGTATAGTACATAAAAAGAAATTATACTACTGACAGCAAGCTGTAGCAACCAAAGATTTTTAAAGTTTCGGTGTGATTTTTTAATTCTTCCAGTGCCGATCGAACAAATGCTTGGCAGGCGTTAGCCTCAACGTCCATAAAGAAAATATATTCTCCCAGCGATCTTTTAGTCGGTCTAGATTCAATCCGACTTAAATTAATACCGCGACTGGCAAATACTTGCAAAGGTTTTACCAATGCTCCCGGCATATTGGCAGGTACGCTAAAAGCTAGTGAGGTATGGGTGCAATTAGACGCTGAAGCATCGAGGATCAACTTAGAAGCAGATTCTGTAATGGATTTAATGGATGAGCGCTCCCCTGGTTCTACGTTGGCGATTTCTCCAAAACTCCTGCTGAGTACCCAAAATCGAGTGTAATTATCGGGATAATCATTAATGGGTTGAGCTAACACTGGCAAATGGTAAAGTTCAGCAGCTCTTGGCGAAGATATCGCTGCTACATTTCTATCTTCCAGATATTGCAATGCTTCCGTGGTAGAATTGGCCGGAATTAATTGAGCTGAGGGAATAAACTGCCCCAACCATACCTGACACTGAGCTAGCGCTTGCGGGTGAGAGTAAACTTTTTGAATCTCGTTAAAATTTTTGGCATTAGACACCAGAGCGTGGGAAATTGGCAAAACTAAGGCGTGTTGAATGCGGAGTTGATCGAGTCGCCACAGTGTATCTAAGGTGACAGTCACACTGCCTTCGATCGAATTTTCAACGGGCACAACTGAATAGTCAACCTGCCCTACGGCCGATGCCTCTAGCGCTTGGGAAATGGTGGAATAAGGACACAGGGTGCATTCCAAGTTAGTTTCTTGGCTCAACCAATTGACATAAGCTAGAGCCGCTGTTTCTGCATTTGTACCAACAGGGCCGAGATGTGCGATCCTCTTCGAGGGCTTCGCTAAGGAAATTTTCATTTAGAGGCAATTTTAGGTTACAAATGTTTGCTTTACTCTCATCAGCTAGGAAGTATGATGAAAAATTAGCGATGTCCCGAAAGCTTTTATCGGTGATTTCTCGGATGACATTGCTGGGGCCGCGACGTATGTCACCTGACTTAGGGCGCGACTTATGTCACCTTAAAAAAGGTGATAGTTTATTAAGATATGCTTAGGAATCCTATATTTTGATATTTTCTCATGTATACCCGCTTTAATTCTTCCCAATCCGTTGAGATCGCCGTACCAGAGGAACGGGTTCCCATTCAACATTATCTGCGCCAGCCGAGGCGACTGGTGAACGCCCTTGTCGATCAAAGTCGCACAGAACAGCTAAGCGATGACTGTTTCCGCCTAAAAATGCGACCGTTACAATTTATGATGCTGAGCCTTCAACCCACAGTAGACATGAGGGTGTGGGCGCAGTCGGACGGCACAATCAATTTGGAGTCCGTCGCCTGCGAAATTCGCGGCGTGGGTTATATCAACGATCGCTTTGCTCTCAATCTCAAAGGACAGCTTTGTGTACACCAAAGCAGCGGCGTAGCGTACTTGAGGGGAAAAGCGGATTTGGAAGTGCAAGTAGAGTTACCGCCGCCGTTTTGGCTGACGCCCAAACCCATTTTAGAAGCAACGGGGAATGCTTTGCTCAAGAGCGTACTGCTGAGCGTCAAACAGCGCTTGATGCACCAGTTGCTCTCGGATTACCGCCGGTGGGCAAGCAGTGAAACTGAGGTAACATCGATCGAGCTCCCCCCAATCTTATCTTTAGAAGGGTGAAATCCTACGAGAGAACGTGTTAATTAATGTATAGGGATAGTTAGGCACAAATCAGGTCACTTACCAAAATATTAGTTAGACGCTCGAATTTTGAACTAGCCCGCACGGATAGATAGCTGCCTGTCAGTCAAGATCGATGTGAGTCAGCCCCCCATGTTCATCGTCTTCGATGATTCCCACGCCCCCAGGCCAAGCAGTTGACCTGTTTTTTGAAACTTCCTCCTTTTGACGGAGATCCTGCTGCGGTGGCTTGATTATTTTGCTCGGTTGATTCGTGGCGGCCACCCCAATCCTGATTTTTGGCCCGGAGTTGCCCAAGCGAATTGTCATCCCGTCCACAACTGACACCTGAGCGATCGGTCTATCATCTACATAAGTGCCGTTAGCACCAAAATTAATAATTTCCCAGCCATTGGCGTGATTCCACAGCTCTACATGGTGGCGGGAAACTACAGCGCTGTAAATAATTACATCATTGTCGTTCGATCGACCGATCCGAACCACCGGTTCTGATTCAAAACACCAACTTTGAACCGCGACAGACTGGATAGGATGTAAAAGAGTTAAGGTAATCACTGATGTTTTGACACTCCACCGCCAGACAGAAACGGGGATACTTCCAGAGAGATTTTTTGGCAGAAAACTGCAAAAAATTTGATTTTTAAAGGCGTCGTCAGTGCGCCATGATTCCCTCGGTGTGCCGTAAAAGTTGAACTTTTGGCTGCTTGAGGCATTTGAACAAACGTTTGATGGTTAGCTTTTGGCGCAGGCGCAAATTTTTGCTGTCCTCGGTAACAACCAAACACGATGTTATTAATCGGGTGAACGTCCCAGTGATTGACAGCGGTATTAACCGCTTGATTAATGTGGTCTGGGAGGGAGCGATTGTTCGCATGGGTGAGCCGCTCAATTCGATCGCCCAAATCACCCTTTTCCCGCTGACGAACCAGAGAATTTAACTCAGACCCGCGCTGGTTGCAGCGCTGATTCGAGTTCTCGAGCGGGCGACAGTCAACGATCGAGGAATCGCGGTTTGTAAAGAAAGAAGTTAACCAATTATTAATGCTGGGGGCTCTAGATAAAATACTTGTTGGTTGTATCAAACAGCATAGGTCTTTTCGAGTTGCTAACATTTTCCTTATTGATGCGATACCTTTAAAATACAATGCTTTGAGCAGCACTGGAATTTTGAGCGACAACACATCAATCTCTCATAGCGAAAATACCGATCGACCTTCCTCGCGCGCGCGGGCCCAAAATGCGATCGGCAATTAGTCGCAGGGCGAGCGGGAAGGCCAAACTTCAGCTCAAATCTGACTCGGGTGGCTTCGGGTTCGGCTCTGGCCGGACAGATTCCTGCCTTTGCCGTTTCAACTCTGCAACTTTTTCTTGAGCTACATCCCTGACTTCTAGAGCTTTATCTTGGAATTTTTCCGCCAGACTTTGAGCGCCCCGCTTCACACCGGCCACATTTTTGAGAGTTCTGTCGAAATCTTCATGTAAAAACTCTGCTACCAGACCGACTTTTTTGTGCAGTCCCTCCGCGTACTGCACTGGCTCCGATACAGCAGCTTCAGAGACGATCGCCCGCTTGCTGCCGATGGTCGAAATAGCTGCCACAGGTAACAAGTAAATGTCGTCTAAAACACCGCGCCAGCCGCTCGATTTAAATAGGTAGTTGGTGACTGAACCCGTGCGGACATCAAATAGGTAGTCAACCACTGCACCTGCCTTATTTCCAGCGTCCGTGAGCACCTCAAGCCCGATCGGACAAACAGCTTGTTCCGGCTGATGCAATTCCGGCAGTTCCGGGTTAATGGTGACAAAAACATTTTCCCCCACCGTATCAACTTGCGCCCAAGCGAACCAAGTTTTTTTGCTGCCTAAAAGTCCCGACTTGCAAGTAAAGCCGATCGCCCGCTGGGAGTGAGCATCGAGCCAAACCCGATCTACCCTGCCGACCTCTTCCGCCGTTGAGCGGTCGATCGTGCGGCGGTTGAGCAGTTCGCTGCGCCTAACAATCTGTGGTGATGTACTCATAAATAAACTCCTGAGTGCCGCCTTTGAAAAATGTCGATCGTCCAAAGAAGCCGATTTAATATTCTTCTTCCGAATAATGGCGATTATTATCTGCCTGGGTTAACTCCTCCTCTTCCCTGGAAGTGCCAACTTCTTTTTGGTCGGGAACAGGAATCGTGCTAATTTGCACGCCGCCCGAGGGAGCGTGAATTTCCTTAGTCTCCCTTGGCTTGACGCTAATTTGTCCTAACTGGACTGAGGACTGATTCGGGCCTACGTTGATTTGAATTTTCGGACCTGAGCGAGCCAAGTGAACGATCAGACCGTCCACAATGGGAACCTTAGCGATCGGCTTACCATCGAGGTAAGTGCCGTTGGTACCTAAATTGATCAGTTCCCAAGTTATGCCGCTGCGCCGCAATTCGATGTGGCGACGAGAAACCACAGCGCTAAAAAGAACGACGTGGTTTTCGGTCGAGCGCCCGATCCGGACGACCTGCTCGTCTTCAAAGATCCAACTGCGGACGGGTATAGACTGGAGTGGATGTAGCAAGGTCAGCTTAATCACATTGGCAGCATTGAGTTTTGGTAGAGCGCCTCAAGATGCGATTTTAGATTTTAGACTTTCGATCGCCCAATCCAAACTCGCTCTAAGAGATTTGAAATAAAAAGGTAACCAGGTCTCCTTTGCCCAGAGAGATGCGGTCTCCCGGTCGCAACCGGTGGCGGTTTCCCTTGGGTAGCGGAGTATTGTTGACGTAAGTGCCGTTGGAACTGCCTACATCTTCTAGGTAGCAAGCATCTCCCTCCACCCGGAGATTTGCGTGTACCCGAGAAACTATCTCAGAATTAGCAAATCCCGAAACATCAATATCCGGCGGTACTAAGTCATTTGGCTTGCCTATGTGAACCACAGACAGACTGTGAGGCAATTCCATCGGCGTATTTGTCTGAACGTGTAGCAGGCGGGCCGACTGCTGTTGCAGTTGAGTTTTAGCTACACCTGCTGGC
The DNA here is from genome assembly GCF_036705345.1 of Microcoleus sp. B3-D2. NCBI lineage: Bacteria > Bacillati > Cyanobacteriota > Cyanophyceae > Oscillatoriales > Microcoleaceae > Microcoleus > Microcoleus sp. B3-D2. The sequence continues at coordinate 44,036 of NZ_JAUBUG010000040.1, read as the reverse complement.
TGTGGGCCCGGAACCGTAGGAGAGATATTTACTGGTGTTGCCACCGATTCAGTTGTAACAGGAACCGAGGGCGATGGCGGGGGATCGGGAATCGTCGGAATGCTGGCGGGAGTTTTTTCCAAGTTGAGCCCCTTATTCAGGGTAACTAGAGGTTCCATTGCCATCAGGGGATCGGGTGGGACTAAATCCGGCGCCGGTGACGATACCACTGTGGGGCCTACAGGCGAGGGGGACGGTACTGTTACCTCAACTTCTGGAACTATGGAACCCGGACGCAAGTTAAAGCCACACTGGCCGCAAAATGCTGCATCTGTCTGAACTGCTGCACCGCAGTTCGAGCAAATTGCGGTAACAGGTAAAGGCGTGTAGCAAGCCTCACACTGGCTGGCCCCGTCGGGGTTCTGGTGATTGCAATTGGGACAGACAATCATCGATTTCTCCTTGCTATCGGCCAGATTTTCAAATCAGCCTCATAAAAATACTCGTGTATATGGTCAAATTTTAACTTTAACCGCCACAATTCTTATATTGCTTCGCTAATACTAGCAAGTGAGCTGACGCCGTGACGTTAGCTGTGATGGGCAAGATTGAGTTAGTGATAATGCTGACTGTGTTGGCACGCTTGCGGCTCTGTCGGCTATTTTACTGCTTCGCCAGCCGCCGCATCGAGCAGCCACCAAAGTTCGCCTTCTGGTTGAACGAGTCTGGCTGGATAGGTCATTTCGTCGGCTGCGGGGGCAAAAATTTGAGCAAGGGCGGGTTGTTTGCTGGCTCCTGCGACCATGAAGATGACGCACCGGGCCCGGTTGATTAAGGGAACTGTAAAGGTAATGCGGGGTTGACCGTCTTTGTTGCCGACAGTTACTAGGGCATCCCGGACTTCCAAGGCTGCTGTGCCAGGAAATAGAGAGGCTGTGTGGGCGTCGTCTCCTATGCCCAATAAAATGATGTCGAAGGCAGGAAACTCGCCCTCGGATACTTTGAAGAACTGCTGTAATTCGGTTTGGTGCGCCGCAGCGTCGGCTGCGGGGTCGCCGGCGCCTGTGGGCATGGGGTGGATGTTGCTGGCGGGGATATTCACTCGATCGAGCCACGCGAGGCGCGCCATTTTTTGATTGCTGTCTGGGTGTTCTGGGGGAACGTAGCGTTCGTCGCCCCAGAAAACGTGAATTTTGTCCCAGGGCAGGTCTTGGGCTGCGATCGCTCTGTAGAGGGGTTCGGGTGTGCTTCCGCCCGCTGCGGCGATCGTACAAAGTCCGCGTTCTGCTATGGCTTCTGAGATTTTCGACAGCACAATCTCCAGCGATCGATCTATTAGTTGTTCCCGATTTGCTAATACTTCAACTACTTTTTTCATTAATTTCCTCTCAACTTTCCTTGGGTGTTATTCTCAGCAATTGCCAATTTTACCTTGACATTTTGGTTTGAGGTCGAGCTGCTGACAGACCCGGCAGACCTGGCACCGCATCGCATAACATTTTATCATCTTATGCCCCTTGATTTGGCGAAAGCAAGACATATTTCTACCAGTGCTTTATGGATTTTCACCCGTTGCATTGAGCTTTCGCAACTTTCAATCAAAAGTTTGAGCCTACTCGGAGCATCTCTGCAGAAAGTAAAAAGCGTTTTTTGGGAGTCCGAGCCGTCCCGCACAGCAAAGTCTATAAATATAGCGAGCCGGACGATCGCACACCGACAGTAAAAGCCAAACCGAGATGCTCCCGATCGCACTTACCCCGGCATAGCAAAAATAATCAAGATTGATGTGGTAGACTAGGAAAAATAGTTTTAAATCCGCACGCTCGGATGGAAGCAAAACTATGTCAATTATTAAGCGATTTCCTACATCTGCCCGCTATCTAATAGCGCGGTTGCGCCACTGGACCCAACCGGCGGTTTGGGCTCCCCTAGCCGTCCTCTGTGCAGGGGGGTTATTTATCTGGGAGGTATCTGTAAATCCCGAAAGGTTGAGCATAGATGGCGAAGAAGAACCAGCCTCAAACTCTCCAGCTTCGCTATCGGGGCTATCGGCTGAAGATACCGCCATTGCGGCTGAAATCGACAGCTTACCAGTGCTAGTCAATCAGTTTAATGGCTCTACTGCTTCTGAAGTGAACTTGTTAAATTCATCAGTAGTAAAAAGCAAAGGTTTATTCGAGGAACTTCGATCTCGGGGCTTAGAAACTCCTCAGCCATCTTCGGCCCCCAAGCGGGTAGGAAGCGGCGGATTTTTGCCTGTGCCAAATTTAGCAAATCCTGCTGTCGATGATGCCGGAAACAATAACCCTCAAAATTCCAGCTTGCCAAGTTCAAACGCAACATCAGCATTGAGTTTATCTGGCAGTGGGAGACTGACTTCCGGGATAAAAACGATCGAGCCTGAGTCTGGGGGTACAGCGACAGCAACTTTATCGCAGGCGTCGAGTGATGCTAATTCAGATAAAAAAAACGAAAATTCTCTGCCTTTGAGTCCGCTGCAAGCAGCTATGAAAAAATACGTCGTTGCTAACACTTCGGCAACGGCGGCTTCGGCTGAGAAAACAGCAGACTCGGCTACATTGCTCGATCGACCGGCTTCCGATCCGGCAGCAGTAAATGCGACAAATTTGCTCCCAACGACCGCTAAAGCTCAAGCTGGAGCAAATCCTGTGAGTGTTCCCACAGCACTTCCCCCACTTGTGGCTCCAACAACTACTGTGATCAAGGAATCTCAAGAATTCTTAAACCCCACAGCTACAGTCCCTGAACCCTTGGCTGGGTTAAATTCCCGAGTACCGAGCCTCCCCGAAATTAATGCAGCGGCTCCAACGGTGGCCTTGCCGAAAAATCCCTACCAAACTAATTTATCTGGCTCAAGCTTCGCACCTGAAGTTCAACCTGCGGCACTTCCAGTAGCCACACCTTCACCAACACCTCTACTTCCCAGTGTCGGTCCATCTCCTTTTCCAAGTGGGATTGGGGCAAGCAAGATAATTAGCCCTCAATTCTCTCCCAATTCAGCGAATTCTCAATTTCAAACAGCTCCACCGAGTCAGCTTAATTTGCCGGAGCCGCCTAACTTTGGAGTGGTTCCCCAAAATACAAATCAGGGCGTGCAGCCCATTCAACCTCAACCTTTTGTTACACCCCGCTCCCTGCGTCCGGGACGCTATATTGGCGGTGGCGAACTCAATACTTTTTCTAATCCGTGAACTGCTTCTAGTATCGTCTCTGCGGGCGGTGAACTCATGAATTTCCCCCTTTTCCCCCTCGACATTTTCAAATGTCGGGGGTTTTATATTTTCTGTTCAATCTCATCCGAGAAAATGGAAACATCAGAAACATTGTGGAAACATTGAAAAATTTGCTTGACGCGCCAGTGAGAGGGGTGTCAGAATGGGTCAAACCTCACAAGGGGAGGAGAACCCCGTGAAAATCACAAAACACCGAGACAAAATTCTTGAGGTACTGCGAGAGTGGTTTCGCATCCACAAACAAGGGCCAACGCTGGAAGAGTTGTGTACAGAACTGGCAATGCAGCCCCGTCAGAAAGCAACGGTGCAACGCTGGTTGCAGACAATGCGAGGTATCGATGTGGAATGGGAAGACAATGCAGCCCGCAGTCTCCGGCTGCTTGCCCCTGAAGCTGGAGAACCCGAAGTGCAAATATCCGTAACGGAAACCTTGCGGTATCTGGCGACGGGACTGGCAGAGTGGGAACAACGAGAACCCAGCAAGCGATCATCGCACATCCCAACAGCCCTCCGCATCGGGATGTCCCGAATGTACTTAACATCTTTATTGCAAGGAGACGAACAAGTCCCCTCAAACCTGCCAGATTTTTTTGACTGGGCAAAAAATCCTGTTGTTGAGTGGAAACCAGCAGCAGAAATTAAACACCTTTCAACCGATGTCACCCTCATCGAAGATGGGTCAGTTTCCCACTTTGCCGAACAGTGGCAGGTTAAAGGTGTCGATGTAGAAAGGCAGGTACAAGAGAAAGTCCTGCAAGATGTCCTCGAATACTGTCGGGGACACCAACTCGGAGATGCTTATCGAACCTATCGGAAACTAATTATCGATCGCCCCGTCCTCCCCTACCCCGAATACCGCCGCCTCCTATCTTCATCCCAACTCAGACCCCTGCGCGAATTCTTATCACAAACCTATGTCGATTTAGTCGATTTAGCAGAAGAAAACACCTATCATTTTTGTCCTCGCTGCAACTATTTAATGCGCCGCCGCCGAGATGGAATCCATAGCTGCCGAAACAAAAATTGCGAACAGCTAAGTGCCCAACTTCATCTCCCACCGCTGCCGCCAATTCCCAAACACGAGGCAGAAACTTGGAAAGCCGTTACCCCAGGCGTATATCGCTACGGAACCATCCCAGGAATTTGGGAAATTAAATTAGCAGAAAGTCTCACAAAATTGGGCATCCGCGTCACCCTGTGGCCGGAGATAGATGAATTTGACTTGCTGGTGGAATTTAGCAAGAAAATTCGCTGGGCGATCGATGTCAAAGATTGGGAATATCTCGACGAGGAACGCTTGCAGAAAGTGAAGTACCGGCCTGATGCAACAGAAACCTTTGTTGTGTTCCCTGACGAGCGAGAAGACAAACTGCGGATTAAAGTGGTACGCCAACAACTTGAACCCGAATTAGGTGGCGTGCGCTTAATGCTGATTGGCGAAATCATCTCCCAGGCTGAAAAAATTATGGAGGATAGAAACCGTGCGCGATCTTGCTAAATGGAGTAAACAATTGCGGGAATCACTCCGCAATTCTGAGGACTTAAAAGCTTATGCGGCTTCTAGCCTTTCCGACGATGATGCCAAGGTAAAGCAGCGAGAAATTGTCCGTCTTGCCCAACTGATTGCCGAAGTGGAATTAGGCCTAACACTGCTGAGGGAAATAGCTCCTGAAGAACCCGCAGCCTCAGTCTCAGCTTTACTTTCGGGATATCGGTTTCCGGTGGAAGCACTCTTAAATGATGCTAACTGGCTGCTGGTAAAAAAAGCCCGTTTTTATCTCCTGCGACGGAAAGGGAATCAATGGGAGCGATCGCTCTGCGAATACATCAGCATTCCTGAAATTTTGAGAATATTCAGCTTAACAGATATCAGCGAAGTACCCCAATTAATTCCCTCAAGTACATACCCCCGCCGCTTGCAGCTATATCAGCAAACCCTATCAGCAACCCCGCAGCACAAAAAACGACAAACCCAACTGGCAAAGCCTGGGTATTGGTATGCCAAAATTTCCCACAAAGGTAACTCTCCCGCTGAAGTTCCTGTCAATATTCCTCAAGCTGTTGCTAATCTTGCACCCGCGCCACAGGTATCTCTTCACCCCAGGCGCACTAAGAACAATCCCTCTCATACCGTCACCCTAGAAGAGTTGCTGATTTCTGCCCAGGAAATGGATTGTAAACTGGCTGAATCGGGGTACAGCCCAGAAAACTATCACAGTCGCCTTCGAGGAATTGCCTTGCGGTTGTACGACGCATCAACTGATGATTTTTCCCCAGGTAGCGAACTGAAACTAGAGCAACTCGTCCACATTGTCGGTTTATTGAATGTTGGCAAATCCACACTGTTAGAAGTTCTGATTTACCATTTGGCAAAACAGGGATATCGCTGCGCCTTAATTGTTAATGATGTGGTTGCACAAGTGCGCCTCGCATCCTTGTTTTGGCACGGAATGGGGATTTCTGCGGCTCCCGTACTGGGGAGCGAGCGCTCTCAACATTTGGAAAAAATTTACGAACCCATCCTCGCAACAATGGGCGAGGACATTGCACAAGGAGCCATTCATCCTGCGTGGCGCTGGTTTAGTTTTGTTTGTCCCTTATTAGCTTTAGTACAGTCAGAAGATAAGTGGGAATTTGGCGCGGAACCCTGTCACAATCTTTACCAAAAAGTGACCGTCAACCAAAAAGAAAAAGCAATAGACAGTGAAGACTTAGAAGATTGGGAAGAAAGGGATACAGAAGATAAATATACCTGTCCTTTTTATTACAAGTGTCCGCGCCACCAACTAGAACGAGACATCGCTCAATCTTTCGTGTGGGTGCTAACAACCGCCAGCTTCATTCATACCCGCGTTCCCCGTCAGGGCTTTGACGAAAATCTTACTTTTGCTGAAGCTGTTTACCGCGAATGCCACTTTCTCTTTGTTGACGAAGCTGACCGGGTACAGGTGCAATTTGACGAAGCTTTTGCACCGGATGAAGTGTTAGTCGATGCTTCGGGAAACTCCTTATTAAATAAACTCGGAATTAAATTTGCCAATGCTATTTACAATTCCGATCGCCGCAGCATGGCGGCTGAATTAGTTGCAGCAGCAAAGAAAGCGCACGACTACGCTCAAATGGCTGCTGACATCATCCTTCCCAAGCTGCACAACCAATCCGAACTCGTTGAATGGTTGGGTTCAACTCCCTTCACGGGCCGTTCTGTATTTGCCCGCATTATCCGCGACATCTTGGAACCTCCACCGGAGACAGAAAATAGCGAACCCAAAACGAAACTTACCCGCAAAGAACGCAGTCAGCAGCGGCGGAACCGGATTGAAGCCGGTTTGCCGCCTTTCGAGGAACGCCAGCGCCGCAAACAGGTTATGCAGACAATAGAGAATTTTTTGCAAGCACCTCTCAACCGCCGCCAAGGAGGAGAACTTTCAGATATTGCCTTTACCTTGTTGAGTGCAGAAAGCGAGACTTTGGCATTAGCTGAAGTAGCTAATTGGCTAAACAGATGGCTTGAATCTTTGGGAATTTCGATTGCCGATAAAACTAAGTTGGGTGAAGTAGCGCGCCACTTGTACTTTGCAATTCTCGTGGCTGTGCTGAGTAATCGGTTAGCCTTTTTGGTTGACCATTTAAGCGCCTTAATGAAGTCGCGCGTTATTGATTTGCACGACACCAGTCTTTCCCTAGTTTATCGCCCGCCCCACGACTATCTGCCGGTGCTGCCATCTGCACCTGTGGGGAATATTTTGGGATTCAAATATACGCCGGATCGCAGCAGCAGAGGTGGCAAATTGGAGTATTTTCGCTACGTTGGAGTCGGTCGCGATTTACTCCTCAATTTCCCCACTATTTTTGCTGTTGACGATTGGGAGGGCCCTCATACAGTGCTGATTTCAGGTACTAGCTACGCTCCGGGTGCTCCAGCTTATCACATTCGGAAAAGACCTACAGTATTGTTAGAACCTGCCTCTAATAATCACCAAGCTGGCGATGCTGGAATTGGCGAAAGTGAGTTTTTTTTCACACCGCAGCAGAATGCTGTTGGAAATGATATCGCCCTATCGGGATTGCCTCCTGCGGCGCGGAAAAAAGCGGCTGAGGAGATGGTTAAGGCTATCTGTAACAGACCGGGACAAGCTCAGAGTTTTCTCGATCGCCTATTTGAGACTTTAACAGATAAAGGACAGCAAGACCAGCAGCGGTGGGACGCTCGCAAACGCCTTTTACTGATCGCCAACAGCTACGACGAAGCTGCACAGGTTGAGTCAGTTTTGAAACCAATTTACCCCGTTGAAAATATTGACGGAATTAAAGTTCTCCGCCGCGACAATGCTCCTGCTGACTTAAGCGGGATTCGCCGGGGTAAAATTCGGGATTTAAACAAACTTCCCACTGAGATTGTAATTGCACCTTTAATGGCTTTAGAACGGGGTCACAATATCCTCAACGATAACCGGATAGCAGCATTTGGAGCAGCGGTATTTTTGAGCAGACCGATGCCAGTCCCCGATGACTGGCAAACCACTGTCCAGCAACTCAACAATTGGGCGCTGAAAAATTGCTCAAATTTCGCTTTGTACGAGCCAATTGGGCGGCGCGGCGACACTCTAACCCTGGCAAATGTTCACAGTGAATTTTACAGATATGCAGTAGACAAGATGCTCGATTTGAACTGTCGGGCGATGTCTTTCAAACAGTTGACTGATGATGAACGCTCTGTACTTTGTTGGACTCAATTAGTGAGTATCTGGCAAATCATCGGGCGTTTGGTGCGGGGCGGTGTTCCTTGCATTGTTCACTTCCTAGATGTCAAATTCGCGCCGAAATCAGCCCAAGGGGAACTCGACAGCGTTGTTACCTCACTTTTGGCGGGAATTATCAAAGAACTTCAAGATTCGGTTGAGGGGGAAGGAAAACCACCCTGTGACAGCACCCTCGCGCGATCGCTCTACGGAGCTTTCTTAAATGCACTCAAAGAAACAAAGGAGTTACACTATGACATTTAAATTTAATACCCTTCTCCCTGGAGCCTGGGAATTGACTGAGGACGTGGAATACAATCTCTTTTCCCTAATTGTTCCTACTGCATGGCAGCAAGTTGCTAAATCTCTGGCACAAAAGCGCGTCAAACTGCTTGGCAAAGGTTATCCGTCTGTGCCTGTGTACTCGCTCGATCGCATCATAGCGGCCAGTTTCCCGCAAATTATCCAGACGGTGCGTTATGGCTGGCAGCATCCGGGTGCAACTTGGCTGTTTGCAACAGAAAAGGCTGACCTTTCTGATTTGTCAGAATTTATCAAAGATTGGCTTCGAGAAGAATTTAGCACGAGTTTGGCAGAGGCGGAAGTAGATTCCTGTCTCGAAAAGCTAGACGATCGAGATTGGCATTGGAAAGAGCCTAAAACTTATTCTCTGCTGCGCCAGCCCGAACATCAATATGATGAGATCCGTTTCCAAGCACTTCCCGATTACCTAGCTGTTAAATTTCTCGAAAATCCTCAAGTCTGCTTTGGTGAAAACGATGGCTATCCACTAACCTTCTACCGAGTTGTCAGCCTCAATAAGGGTGCTGAACTGATGTCGTGGCCTCCCCATCCGGTGTCGCTGATTGAGAAAAACGAAGAAGTCGGTACAGCAAATATCTCATTTGTCATCCGTTTTAAGCTACAAACAGTTCCTTGGCGTCGGGAACCCATTATTTACCACCAACTTTCAATTCGGCGGTGGATTGTAGAACCTCTAGAGCGTCTGCCGTACCGAGGTGTCACTGCCTTGATTGGGGATAATCACCGATGGTTAGATGGTGTGCGACAACCGTTCTGTTTTATGCCTTTGCCTGTGAAAAAGCGTCCAGGTGGGACACCACTGTGGCCTAGAGCCGTCAGCGAGTTACTTCTGATTAATGACTCCCCACTTCCCGACCCAAAAGAGTTAGTTAAACAGCCAAAGCACAAGTGGTCTGTGTTTGGCCAAGAACCGGAGGGAATACAAATAGCCATTGCCTACGACACTCGGCATCGTGGCGATGCACCTTGTTTGCCCGGTGTCAGTCCGCGGGATTTAGCAAGTATCGATCGGGCAATTCAAAATCAGATCGAGCAATCTAATTTCCCTATTAAACGAGTGGGTGAAGCTACAAGGATATCAGGCACATACGTGCCTTTCTGGGAGAAGGGAGAAGCAAAAAAGAGAGATGATAAATCACCTAAAAACCCTAACGATTTATCTACCCCTATGCTGCGACCAAAAATTGCTGTACCTGCTGTATTTAGTGCCGCCGCAAATCCCCTGCATACAATACTTATCCTCTGGGAAACTCAACGATGTCGAGATGCACTCATTGCTGAAATTTGTCAGCTACTCGATCTATCACCAACAGGGAATGCTCGGGTTTATGAGACTCTCTCCGGAGCGCAAGGAGAACAGACTCTTTATCAAAGTCCTCAAGGTTCCTTGCTCATCAAAACTCAGCACGTCGAAGACTTGACGCAAAGACTCGATTTGGATAGTGCATCAGTCAAAACTAACGACCGCCAAAAACAGCGAGTTAATCTCATTGAACATCGCGTTATACAGATTTTTTTATCCCTACCAAAAGCGGAAGAAATCAGCGGTGCCTTAATTGAAATCAAGCCTAAAAAATCATTCTTTCCGCCGGAGTCAGATCCAAAGTTAGCATTAAGAATTGGAGCAATGCAAGCTGGCTATGTCAACCAACACATTCACGGAGTAACGGCTCACAATAAAAAGGGTGAAGAATATAAAATTATAAATTTCCCCCATCGAGTACAAAAAGCTGTCTCGGATTTATTGCGACAATTCGGGATTCTGCCTGCTCCGATAATTGATTTAGAGAAGGATGGCATCGATCCGAATTTGTGGCTGACGTGCTTCCAAGTTTTGCGCCGAACTCGAAAAACAACTGCTAGCAACACCCCTGCGACTGTTGCATTAATGGTGCGAGTTAATCCAGTCGCAGGAATCGTACAAGTTACCACTCCTTCTTTATTCCCGAAATGGGTATCGTATCCAGTCGGACTTGGACACCTGATTAAGGAAAAATGGGATTCGGATTCGGATGTTGATGAAATCACGAGCGATATCGGCGAACAACAGCAGTCTAGCGACAAAAAACGCGAACAACAGTTTCTTAATAAATTTGTAGCTGACTGTTTGAGAGATTGCCTAAGTACCTCAATAGAAAAGGATAAAATTCCCAGCGTACTTTTTATGGCAGAAGCCCAAAATGCCCGAAAAATGCTGGCGTGGCTGCAAAACCCCAAACTACCTGCCAACAATTTACCAGATGAACTGAAACGGCACATCATGACAGAATCTGAACAAAATCGTCTGTGGGTTGTGCGGTTGCGAATTGCGGGTGAGGGTGAAGTTCCTGTTTGTATTGTCAAGGATTCTCCTGGTAGCAGAGCCAACGGTTTATTTTGTTGGGAGGGTGTGTGTAATAGCCCTGAAAATGCGCTTTATCTAAGCATGAGGAAGGGGTTAACTACAGAACAGGGCTTATTACGTCGGTTAGAGTCTCGGCTCGATAATGGCAGCAAGCAACCTGGAAATCCCAAACCTTTAGAGATAGCCGTTGTTCATTCCCCAGGAATTGAGGGCAGCAAATTAGCTTGTTTCGTCCACAATCTGAGAGACCGCTGGCCGTATTTTGCGGATGAAGTTTCTCTGCCGTTCCCATTTCCCTTTGCCACTTTAGCCAAAGAGTATGCGGTGAGTGCCAAAGATATTGTGGAATTAGAGGACTCAGAGGAATCTGAGGAGTCAGAAGATTTAGCAGCGGACTAATATCTGTCAATATATCTCTCCAAAAGAGAAACTCTCTCGGCTGTCGGGACACCCCACAAGAGTTTTTGGAGATATCTAATTCACTAGCGCGACGCGGCCCGCACCAACAACAATCCCCCGATTCCCAAGCCAAACATGATCGGCAGCCAAGCCGACAGAATCGGAGTCAAAACAGCTTTCACGCCCATAGAACTGGTCATGAAAGAAAATACATAGTAAGTGAAAATCACAACCACGCTAATACCAAAACTCGTACCCTTGCCGGATCGGCGCGGTTGAGTTCCCAAAGCGGCTCCCACTACACCAAATACCATGCACACGAAAGGAAAAGCATATTTTTCTTGAATTCGCACCTTTAATTTGCGAATTTGCGGTTCGTCGCCGCTGTTTTTAAGGATATCCAAACGCTCTAAAGCTTGGGCAATGTTCATTTCCTTGAAATCCCGCGCTCTAGCAGCTAAATCTAAGGGCGTGCGGGGGAGTTGCAACTGCTGGTGTTGAAACCTAACTATATTGCGGTAAGAACCGTCAGGAGCAACTATATAAGCGGTTCCGTTAAAAAAATCCCAGGTATTTTCTGAGGGATTCCAAGTAGCTGATTCTGAAGAAACGATTTGATTGAGGCCTGGGGTGGAGCGATCGATAATTGTTAAACCTTTCATTCGCTGGCCGTCAAACTGTTCTGCATAAAAAAAGCGGGCCAGGGTTTCGTCGCCGCCTTTTTCTGGTTTGCGAAATTCTGTGTAGATAATATTTCTATCTTGAAATATCGGTTTTTCTCGCTTCAGGGCTCTGTCTAAAGTCACAGTAGCTCTGTAGCTGGCGGCGGGTACGACTAACTCTTGCAAAGCAAAGGTGAAGCCGGCAACAATTAAACTCATAATCACTGCGGGCAGTATCAATCGGTAAACGCTAACTCCGCAACTGCGGAGGGCGATGAGTTCGCTGTCGCTGGACATTCGGCTGTAGGCCATTAAGGTTGCTAGCAGCATTGACATGGGGAAAGCCAATACTACGAAGTAGGGAATTTGCAGGAGAAAAATTTCTAGGGCGGCGGTGTAGGGGAGGCCGGATTCTGTTACTCTGCGGACTAATTCAAATAAGGCTCCAACTGTGACGGCGACGGATGTAAAGAGTCCGACGCCAAAGAGAAATGGCCCGATTAGTTCTTTGGTAATGTACCAGTCCATTACTGAAATTCTCGGCAGCCAGTTGATGGGATTCAAAGAATTGGATATTGCTATTTTCATAGTGGCGCGTTGTCGCAGATTGTTCCTCAATATAAAATCTAAAATCTCAAATTCGACGGTTTGCCGAAGGCATTCAAAAGACTATCGCACGAAGCTGTCGCCCAAGTAATACTGCCGCACCAAAGGGTTGCTGTAGAGTTCTTCTTCTGCCCCGGAGGCTAAAATTTGGCCGTCTCGCATGATGTAGGCTCGATCGGTAATTTCGAGGGTTTCTCGGACGTTGTGATCCGTGATGAGGATGCCGATTTGGCGATCGCGCAGTTTGGAAATAATGGTTTGAATTTCGTCTACGGCGATCGGATCGACGCCTGCAAACGGTTCGTCTAAAAATAGAAACATCGGGCCGTCTCGCCCAGCAGCTAAGGCTCTCGCTAGTTCAGTCCGCCGCCTTTCTCCCCCCGATATTTGAATTCCCAAACTGGATGCTATTTTTTCTAAGCGAAATTCTTGCAATAGGAAATCCACTCGATCTTTCCATTCCCAGCGCGGCACTTGAGTTTGTTCTAGGACTAACAAAATGTTGTCGCGCACGCTCATGTTGCGGAAAATGCTTGCTTCTTGAGCCAGATAGCCAATTCCCAAATGCGCTCGCTGGTGCATCGCCAATTTAGTGATGTCTAAATCGTTGAGCCAAACAGTCCCTTGATTGGGTTTTTCTAATCCGGTTGCTATGTAAAATGTTGTGGTTTTGCCGGCACCGTTGGGGCCGAGCAGTCCTACGATTTCTCCTTGGGCTACCGAAAGGTTGACGCGACTGACTACATTGCGTTTTCCGTAGGATTTGTGAATGTTTTCGAGTACAATTTTCATTTTCGCTCCCGGCAACCTCTACAAGCTAAATTTCAGACTGCGGCTTTGTGCGATCGAGTCTCAAGTTGATATTTTACAATCTCCAGCTTCTTATTTTTTTCAAAACGAAACTTCGCATCTATCCCAAGTAATATGTTTTTGCCGATGCGAAATTTCGCTGCTACCAGCGGTTTTTACTTGGGAGCTGTTCGGGGACGTGCGGGCGGTTTAGCACCGGGATTGGGATTAACCGGCGCTGGTTTGGGGCCGATCGCGTTTTGGGCGGCTGAATCTTGTTCCGGGGCAACCAGATAGACAGATTCTACCTGTCCTGGATTGTCTGGCAGGGCAATAAACCGCCCTTCGTCGATGAGGTATGTTATGGTTTCGCCGCGCAGGCTGTTGCCCTGCTGCAATACGTAAACATCTCCGCTGAGAATGATGCGGCGCTCGCGGCTGAAGTATTGAGCTTGAGCTGCGGTTGCTTGTATTTGGCGGGCTGGATAGTTGATTTGGACGTTGCCGCGGGCTGTCACGATGCCGGTTTTGGAGTCGGCTTCTTGGATGTCCGATCGCACGGAAAGAGTGCGGGGCAGCCCGGCTTGCGGGTAGGTGGGAGAGGCAATCGCGCTTGCCAGAGTGAGGGGCAACAGCAGCGATAATCCTTTGAATATTCGGGAATTGAGTAGTTTAGCGGAGGGCATCATAGCTTACAAGCCTCAAAATTTATAAAATTGCTGAAGGGCATTACCTCCAGTTTTGACACTGACAGATCAGCTACCGGGAGCATTTAACTTGTCTGTTGAGACTGAGTGAAGGACGGCGGACACGGCAACCGGGACACTTTTCTTGATGGAGATTAGATGCACAACAGCTTATCAGTTAAATATTTTATTTTAACGGTCGGAAAGACTTTCGGACTTGTCGATCGCTTGACCCAAGAGTCTCAACCAATTATCCTAGCAACACAGGAGCCACTTTCTTTGCCTGTTTAGCCCATTTGCAGGATTTGCAAGTTTTTTGACGGCTGCCCGGAGCGGGAAGTTTCGGGCCGGCTCCGAAAGTAGAAGGCATAAGCTCCCCGAAGGTAGAAAGCTGTTATGCAAAAATCCGCAGTTAACTAATAATTAATCGGTAACAATTAGGGCAATGAACTGTAGAATCATGCCCGTTCCGGGTTTGCGAACGCTTAAATACTTGCATTCTTACTGCCACGTTCAGATAGAAGACCAACGATTGATTTTGATAAGTATCTTGTCTTCGTTTAACTCAAGTTGAGCCGGGATTTCTGTGGCTTCAAATAAATAAATTGAGTTACCAAGGGCTTTTCCTTCTTTCCAGTCGCCTCCCACTGCCGCTAAGATTTGTTTTTTTTGACATTCCCAACGCGAGGTTATCCACAGGTAGCTCGTTCTCAAGAGTCCGCAATGCCTTCTCAACCCAGCCCCGATACCATCTGCCAAAAGACAATTCCATTGGATAGAAATCCTCTCTGCCGACCCACATCGTGCTGTATGCGGGGCCGTTTACGACCAAATAACAGTAAATGGCGCAACCCTGATGGCAGAGATCCAACACGCCGGGGTATTCGTCTCTATCTCCCCACTCCTCCAACTCCTCATCTGAATAAGAGTGTGTTGCTTTGATGAATGGGAACGGTTTGCTTAAGTCACGATACTGTGCTGCCTCTTCAAGAGGCTCTAAACCGTAAAATGGCCCTGCTCCACCGTTGCCAATTTCTTTCAAGAATAAACGGTAATCTTCGGGCAGCTTGACTTGATGTTTCTGCTCAAAACTCTGCAACTCGGCTTCCGAAAGCGTTGGTCCCAGTTTGTATTGGTGAGAATTTGTGCCGAACACGCAAAAATTTTTATCTGTGTGCCGCAAGCGTCCAAGCAGTTGTGCTAATTCTTTAATATCTTTTGAACTCCTATTATTTATTACACCCAATTTCGTGTAAATGTGATACACTAAATTCAATCACCACTCTAGAGCGGGCGCTCGACTTGGCCAATTGTTGCTATTATAATTCATAAACTTGGAATATGCTGTATTTGTTCTACTTTGAAAATTCGCGGCAATTGCAAGCCACCAACTTCTTTACCTGTTAAAAGTGGCACAAATTCAGCGACTTTTTCCGGACCAGCTTGTTGCAAAGCGCTCAAAATTTTAGCACTTTGTCCGAGCAAGTCTTCAACGGCAATTCCTGCATAACTCGGCTGATAATAACTGAGCCGATTTATTCCTTCTCCCAGCAAGATTACTGCACCGCGCCAGTTTTGATTTCCTAAGTGATAAAGCGCGACGGCGATTTGCAATATTCCCTGATAAAACCTTTTTTCAGGCTCGCCAGCTTCCATCCACAAAGCCTCTAGCGTGTCGTGACAAGCATAAAAGTCTTGGCTGTTAAACTGTTCGATACCTTGCCAAAACTCGATCGGCATTTCCTCTGTCATTCGATTGGAGATTGGGATTTTTGATGGCGGATATGTGTTTGAGTAGGCGGCGATCGATTTTTTTTATAGCTAAGTCTTAAGAATAGGAAAAATAACCACCTGTTTTCAAAACTGCTGCCATTTCACGACCGCCTACTTAACCGATTACATAGTCTCTCTGACAGCTTGAATCTGATCCATTCCAATTTCCTGATTAGTTCCAGCGAAATCGTTATCAGGCGTCAGAAATAACATACAGTGACACTCTTTGCGCTCGCGCATGGGAATGCAGGGACAGTTCCAGTAGGCGGCTTTTACTTCGGCTTCTTTATCTTCGTAATGGCGACAAGGGCATAAGGGCGCACCTAGTTCATCCTTGTGTTTTGCTAGTCCTTCTATCACGACAGCAGTGACGGAAGGCTCGGAACAAAAGTATGTTCCCGTACGCTTGGCGTAGGTTTCGGAGAAATTCTTCATCGCCTCCAAAGTTTTTTCGTTGGAGAGTTTAGATTTTTCTGTTGTGTTCATAGTTGAGGATCGGAGTTGAGGATGCTACGAGCTTTTGACAATTGTAGCGCAGAATGTGATTTTAAACACTTGTATATTTCTGTTTACTTACAAGGAGGAAAACCTTGACAAAGATTGAGCTTTAGGTTGTCGGTTTTTTAGGGGTTTTTGTCTATCCCGGAGGGTGCGGGAAACTGGCTGCAGACCCGGTTTTTGAAGCAGCCAAAAGATTTGGGCGATCCTCGCCCTCAACAATCATCCCCCAAAGGGGATAAAAATCGGATAAGATAGCACAGCGCTGTCCCTGTTAGTGGCATCTGATGGTAACTGCCCCGAACCGCGATCGAAAATCTCCTCCCTCTCGGCTGATTTGGCCGGCTGACACCGAGTTAGTCGGATTAGTGGTAGAAATTGACTCCCCGCGCTGCTAGCTATCTGTACGCGCACTATGCTATAGGTTTGCACGCTTGGTTTTTAGGTCAAGTACACCAAACTGACCCGGATTTATCGCAACTTTTGCACGATGAACAGTCAGAAAAAGCCTTTACTATTTCGGGATTGGAAGGTAATTTGCTCCCCGGTGGCAAAGAATTTCAGCTTTTGGGCGATCGAATTTATCGCTGGTACCTAACAGGACTTTCAAAGCCAGTAGTGCAGTGGCTGAGTCAGTGGCTGCAAAATTTGCCCGAAGAGATAGATTTGCGAAATTCTCCCCTGCTAATTCGCTCCTGGGATATTGCTTTTGCTCCCACAACTTACCAGCAATTATTAACAGCAGAACCCCCCTTTTCGCCAACCCTCAAACTTAGTTTTGTGACTCCTACAAGCTTTCGGAGCAAAGACCCTCACTTCCCTTTGCCAGTTCCCAAAAATGTTTTTCACAGCTATTTGCACGGCTGAAATAACTTTTCGGGGGTAAATTTTGACCAAGCAGAATTTTTGAATTGGATTGATGAAAATGCAATTATTAGCAGCCACAAATTGGGGTCACAAAAGGTAGCTGCGGGCAAAAAAGGCATGGCAAGGGGATTCACTGGGCTGTGGAATTTGGGCTAGGGCGATCGGCTCACAATCGCCCTGATTTTGTACAATTATTTTATGCTTTGGGGCGGTTAGCGCCTTACTGCGGCACTGGCCACAAAACAACTTTTGGATTGGGGCAAACGCGAGCACAATGGTTGACAGAAGCGCTACCGGAAGTGTCGATACAAAGCGTATTGGCGGCGCGAATAGATGAATTGATACAGAAGTTTATGGCCACAGAAAGCGTACAGGCGGAAGTCGCGCTGCTGAGATTGCTGAAACTTGGGGGACGATTTTGGCGCGCAGAGAATCGGGGAAATCTTTGTTTGATATTGCTGCTGATTTGGCAATGCCTTATGAAACTGTGAAAACTTACGTGAAGTTGGCAAGAAGGGCTTTGAAAGTTGAGGATTAGCGCGAATTTGTTGACTGTTGACTGTTGACTGTTGACTGTTGACTGTTGACTGTTGACTGTTGACTGTTGACTGTTGACTGTTGACTACTGACTACTGACTACTGACTACTGACTACTGACTAATGACTGCTGACTAATGACTACTGACTCTTAGTAAATAGATATATGTCGTCTCGCTGATATTTGAGTTGAAATTGAGGGTTGTTTTTTAGTTGAGTTACTAAGTTATTAACAAAATCTCGATCGCTCATCCAGCCAGGATATCTGAGGTTCAACAATACATAATCAAATTCTGCGAGATTTGCATGCGGCGCGTTAGCCTGAGTTAATCTTACTACAGGGCGGTGCGCTAAGTGCGGAGCAATCTGAGCATTTGTTAAAACACTGCCTTTGGTTTCAACAAGAGAAATTGCCTCTTTGGTAGCGGGCAAAGTGTCGAGGCCATTTAAATAAATAGTCCAAAAATAGCCGTATTTCGCTAAAGCTAAGAAAGCAATCAACGACCAAATTACAATGACTCTAGGCAATGGATAATTACGAATTGGCAATCTATCAAATATTGTCTTTCCCTTTTGCTGATTGCTAGCTGCTAAACTGGAAATTACGGCAACCAACAAAAACGGCAATATCGGCACAGAATATTGATGAATTAAATCCCGCTGAGCGGGGATATCCGAAAGAATATTCATCGCCAACATCGGCACAGCACTAATTAAAGATGACAGATGACGCGGGGACAGCCACCAAATTACTGGTAATAGCAATAACGCTAAATATTCAAAAGTTTCTAAAGAAAACAAACGCCCTAAAACTATATTTGGTTTCACTATTAAATTAATAGCAATTTCAAAAACCGAGTTTCCCAAATATTGATATCGCCCGATTCCCGCGTGTTCTCTTCCCTGATTAAAATACGGTATAACTGCCTGAGTAACTACCAGGAACCAACCCGCGCCTAGAAAGAGAGCTATGAGTCCACAATTGCGTTTTTTGTCAAAACACAACAGCCACAAACCCATCGCAGCCACAGTTAAAGATAGCACGGCTTTGCAGCTCAAAACTAATACAATAGCAGCACAAAACCACAAGGTTTTATTCAGTCTCGCGGCTAAGATTGCTGCTAGCAGTGCTGGTAAAGCAATGACTTCTGGGTGGAAGTCGAAGAGATTGACATTAAATACTAATGGATAGAGGAGGTAAATACAGGCGATCGCCCAAGATATGCTATTATTTAATCCGGCTTGACGTGCCAAACTCCAACTCGGCCAAGCGCCTAAAGCTAGGGAAACAGCTTGCACTAAAAAAAGCCAGTGAACATCTGGATATATTTTGTAAAGTAAAGCTAGTGGATAGAAAATAAAAGCGGCATGATCGCCCCAAATATTTATTGCCATAAAAGAGGAAAATGGCGTTTGATTTTGGGAGATTAAATAAATTGCTTGGTCAAAAATTGCTAAGTCGAATGCAGTTGAATGAAACAAAGCGTGCCGCGCGCTGCTAGCGGCAAATAAGACTATCGTTGTCACGACAATCATTAAAAATACTGGATGAGATTTTAGGGATTTGAAAGTTAGCATTTTATTGGTTTAATCAGCCCTTCGTTTAAATAGCAGGACTTCGTTTTTTTGATAAGTTAATTTAAAATCTGGAGAAGTTTTAAGTTTATTTGCTAAAGTAGCACCAAGTTTTTCAGTATCAGGCCAGGGATGGCGCAGGTTTAATAATATGTATTGAAATTCAGCTAAATTTGTTTGGGGCGAAATTTGTGACAGCAATTTTACTATGGGGCGGTGGGCAAAGTGAGGGGCAAGTCTATTATCTGTTAAAATACTGCTTTGGGGTTGAACTTGTGCGACTGCTTCGCGTGTAGCTTGCCAGGTATCTAGTCTATTTAGGTACAGATAAAAATCTTTATATTCGCCCACACCTAGGAAAATTAGTAATGACCAAATTATCATGATTCTCGGCAATTGAATTCCCTGCCAAAGTTGAGAAATTCGGAAGTTTTTAAATTGTGGCCGATTGACCCATGTTAAAAACTGTTGCTTATTTGCTTTATCCTCTTCCTGGTTGCCTTTTATTTCTTCCCTGTTCCTTGTTTCTTCCTTCGCGATTACTGCTAAAAATAAAAAGGGAATTACAGGCACTGAATACTGATAGGCTAAGCTGCGTTGAAATGACAAGTCAGAGAGGATATTGATGAGCAGGGTAGGGATGGCAGGAATTAGCGCTGTTAGATATTGTAGGCGTAGTTTGCCGGAAAATGGCAATAGCAGCCAAATCACAGGTAAGGTGAGGAGAAATAAATATTTGAATGTATCGAAGCAAAGGATTTTTCCTAATACTAACTGTGGTTTTAAGATGAGATTGATGATGATTTCTAGTACGGATTTGCCTAAATAGCTGTAGCGCCCGACTCCAGCGACTTCGCTGCCACTAAAGAAGGGGATGATTTTCTGGGAAGCTATCAAAAACCAAGCTGCACCTAGCAAAAGTGCGATCGCCCCGTACCGTTGCTTTTTTTCGCAAAAAAACAGCCAGAAACCCATAGCGACAACGGTTAGGGACAAAACAGCCTTGCAACTGAGAACTAACACAATAGCGGTACAAAACCACACAATTTTATTTAAACGCGCCGCCAAAATTGCTGCCAAAAGTGCGGGTAAAGCGATTACTTCCGGGTGAAAATCAAATAAATTGATGTTAAATACTACCGGATAGAGCAAATAAATCAATGCGATCGCACGGGATTGTTCTTGATTCAAACCTGCCAAACGCGCTAAACTCCACGTAGGCCAAGCGCCCAGGGATAATGCAACTGCTTGTACCAACAGCAGCCAATGCACATCCGGGGAAATTTTGTACAGCCAAGCTAGCGGATAATAGATTACCGCTGCGTGATCGCCCAAAATATGAATCCCCATTAAAGAAGAAAAAGGCGTTTGGTTTTGGCTGATCAAGTAAATTGCTTGGTCAAAAATTCCCAAATCGAAAGCAGTTGATTGGAATAAAGCGTGCCGTAAACTGCTACACACAAAGAAAATTGCAGCAGCAGCAGCGATCGCCCAAACCAAACTCGACGGTAGCTGCGATCGACCTTCCTCTATATTTTCGGCGATCGAGACACTGATGTCCTCACTGGAATCAGCAAAATTTTCCCTATTCTGCATGAAATCTGGCACTAGGTGGTCACTCAAAATATGATTCCATCGAATGTGCTTTCCACGCAATAGTTAACCACTAATTTTTATCCCCGCAATCGTAATATTAGAATAACCCACAAAACATTAAACAATTGTGAAAGCAATAACTCTTCTCGGCTCCACAGGCTCCATCGGCACTCAGACTCTGGATATTGTAGCTCAATACCCCGATCAATTTCGGATTGTCGGGTTAACCGCCGGACGAAATGTAACGTTGCTGGCACAGCAAATTCGCCAGTTTCGACCGGAAATTGTCGCGATTTGCGACGAAGATCAATTACAGGAATTGAAGGAGGCGATCGCAGACATTGACCCTCAACCTATTTTACTTGCTGGCGAGTCAGGCGTTGTCGAAGTTGCCCAATACGGTGACGCTCAAGCCGTCGTCACCGGCATAGTTGGCTGCGCCGGTTTGCTGCCAACAATTGCGGCTATCAAAGCAGGCAAAGATATCGCCTTAGCCAATAAAGAAACATTAATAGCAGGGGGCCCGGTTGTCAACCCCTTAATCGAAAAATACGGCGTTAAAATATTGCCGGCTGACTCGGAACATTCAGCAATTTTTCAATGCCTGCAAGGTGTTATGGTTGGCGGGCTGCGGCGAATTATTCTCACGGCTTCGGGGGGTTCTTTTCGAGATTTGCCGATCGACAAATTAGCCGCAGTAACAGTAGCCGATGCTTTGAAACATCCGAATTGGTCGATGGGGCAGAAAATCACGATCGATTCTGCTACTTTGATGAATAAAGGATTAGAAGTAATTGAGGCTCATTACTTGTTCGGAATGGATTATGACGACATTGATATTGTCATCCATCCTCAGAGCATAATTCACTCGTTAATTGAGCTGCAAGATACCTCGGTTTTGGCGCAATTGGGATGGCCGGATATGCGCTTGCCGCTGCTTTACGCTTTGTCTTGGCCGGAGCGCATTCATACAGATTGGGAACGGCTGGATTTGGTAAAAGCTGGCGATTTGACTTTCCGAGAACCCGACCACGAAAAGTATCCTTGTATGCAGTTGGCTTATGCGGCGGGACGTGCGGGCGGTTCAATGCCTGCGGTGCTGAATGCGGCAAACGAACAGGCGGTAGCGCTATTTTTGGAGGAGAAGATTCAGTTTTTAGATATTCCGAAGTTGATTGAGAAGGCGTGCGACAAACATCAAGCCGATAACTGTGAAAGTCCAGGTTTAGACGATATTTTGGCGGCGGATCGGTGGGCGCGACAGGAAGTTTTGGCAGATAGTATGGAATTGGGCGATCGTATTCTTTCGGTTCGGTAATTGTATCAGCAGACTTGCACTTACCCACAAGCCCTAGGAGTGAATTAATTCCCCGTCTCATAGCTAAAGTCGGTTGAAACCGACTGCCCAACCTTGATAAATATCCAGTCCTCTTTCAGAGGACTTTAGCTATGAGACAGGGGTTTTTAACCCCTGGCGGACTATGCCAAAAAGTGCAAGATATCGCCAAAACCCTATAAAAAATTGACCTGATTTTAGCCTTTTATAGACTAACTCCCAACTTTCGCCGCCAAATCAGCCGCACTCATCTTTTCGTACATTTCAAAAGGTTGGTGAATCCAAGGATTGTCAGCCAAATAATCTACATAATAATCCGGCTTTGCAACAGAACAAGCCTTGTACCAGAGTACAGCAGTCCGAATTTCCTGAATATCCTCGCCGTAGCGACTCTTCAGCCAAGCGATACTTTGATCTAAACTAATTCCCGAATCCACCAAATCGTCAATCAAGAGAATGTGGCTCCCCAAATTATCGCCCACCATTGTCAAATCGCGGGCAAACTCGATCGCACCCCGGACATTTCCCTCGGTCCCACCATAGGACGAGGCCGCTAAAATCGCCAGAGGTTTGTCGAAAATCCGCGACAGAGTATCCCCAACGCGCAGCCCTCCCCTCGCCAGACAGACAATTCGATCGAATTTCCACTGAGATTCCTCAATTTTTACAGCCAAATCCTCAATTTTCCGATGGTACTCAGGCCAAGAAACGTAAAGGTCGCTCATTCCTAATATTATTGAAATATCAAAGGTATTATTAAATATTTTGGGGAAAATGACATGGATGCAGAGGAACTTCTCAGACGCTATGCAGCCGGAGAACGGGTTTTTCACAAAGTAGACCTGGCCGGGGTCAATATGTCAAGGACAAACTTGCGCGATATTGACCTGAGTCACGCTAATTTAAAAGGTGCAAATTCGATCGGCCTCACCCTCTACAGAGCTAATCTGTATCAAGCAGATATCAGCCAAGCCAACCTCTCCCAAGCCAACCTCATGTCCGCTAATTTTGGCGAATGCGAGGCGGTGGGAGCGAACTTGAGCGGAGCCATCTTGCGAAGTGTCGTGTTCAGCGGGGCCGATTTAACGGGGGCGAGTCTCAGGGGTGCAGACATGAGAGATGCAAACCTTCAGGGGGCAATTTTGATTCAAGTTTATGCAGTTAACGCTAACTTGCAAGGTGCAAACTTGACAGAAGTGAAGCTTTGCGGAATCAACCTCAGCAAAGCCAATTTAACCGATGCGAACTTAACACAAGCTGACCTCAGCCATGCTAACTTAACTCAAGCAAATTTGAGCTGGGCAAATTTGACGGAAGCAAATCTGGAAAAAGCTGATTTGAAGGGAGCCGATTTGAGCGGAGCTAACTTGAGCTGTGCAAATCTCCATCAAGCAGATTTGAGCGGAGTTTCCCTTAAGGGAGCAAATCTCCGGGGAGCAAACTTACATCAAGCTTCTTTGCGCGGGACAAATTTGAATGAAGCGAATCTGAGAGAGGCCATGATGCCTGACGGCACAATCTCTGACTAAATAAGCTGAGAAAATAGAAGTTAAAACCGCAGGGTGCTTGTGGCGCACCCTACATTTAGGCTAATGCCTGATTTTTTTAAGGGGATTTAATTCTGCGTTAATCTCATCCGCCCAAAAATCGAGAGAAGCCCCGGACTCCTGTTGTGGAGAGGCAAAAATTTTAGAGTGTTGTTCAAGCTCCCAGATTCATCTGTGGAGTAAATCTAAAATCTCAAATTGCTAGAGTGACCGGGACTCCACGGTTCGACTGAGCGCTTGCGGAGGTCTAAAATCCAAAATTGACTGACAGTTCATTTAAAGAGAGTGGCAAAAAAAATTGGCGATAATTTAATCTACAACCTTCAGCCAGCCCCGGCGAACGGCGTGGAGCAAGCGGTTGATGGCTATTTGATCTTCTTCGGTAAGACAGTCATTTAAGAGCGCTGTCTGGAGCTGTTGTCGGTGAGTGGGAGTCAGCAGACCGGAGTGATATACCTGAAAGACTAGCTCTGCAATAGTAAATTGAGGTAAAAGCGTTTGGGTTGTCATCATGTGTTTTTTTTTGAACTCGCTTTTGACAGTATTGACTAATTTTTCCAAAATTTATGTGATTCAACTACGGAAGTAAATGTGATCGATTGGCTCTTGATGAGTGATTTGTGTCAGCCGAACTAGGGTATCGGATATTTCCTCGATAGCCCTGCTACTTGAAACACAAACCCCGTCCCGATTCCTCGCTTCTGGCAACCCCCACATCTCTACTTTTGGTTAAGAAACGGTGACAAATAAATTAATATTTATCTATTAAGAGATTACTAATGACTGCTAGCGAAATCGCTCGGCTTAATTCAACGTAAAACTTTTAGCGTGTTTAGAAGCCGGCTTTTACCTACATTTACCTAGTTTCTTGGTGTGTTCTTGTTTCCGTGTATATACTTAATTATCCGCCCAAAGACAGATACAAGTTTTCGATAGGAGTCCCCTGCAGCCCCAAATTTTAGGCCCTAGTTCAAGCTCCCAGATTCATCTGTGAAGTCAATCTAAAATCTAAAATCTAAAATCTAAAATCTAAAATCTAAAATCTAAAATCTAAAATCTAAAATCTAAAATCTAAAATCGACTGACTGCTTCAAATCAAAAATCCCGGCTTCTTCAAGAAACCGGGTCGAGCTTTTCGATCGCAGTACAATTTTTTTTGGAGAGGGTTAATGGAGCGACCTACTCACGAAAATCTTATTGTTGGCAAAGCTTGACAGGAGAGAAAGTAGAAATACTCATCTCAACTTCTTGTGTGAGGGAACTAATCGGAAATCCTGACCCATCCGCGGCGGATGGCGTGCAGCAGGCGGTTGACTGCATCTCTGGCGTCTTCGCTGAGAGCGCTTTGGCAGAGTTCGCGCAGTCCGTGGCTTTGAGTACGAGTCAGATTGCCTGAATGAGTGACTTGATAGAACAGTTCAGCGATCGCGCGATCAGATTTTAAAGTCAGAGCTTGCATGAAATCTCGTTGAACTCGACTATTATAATATCGAACATGTGAGAAAAGAGTAGGGTGATTGCAGTCGGGTAAGCTGTGTGATCTTTCTTGGCTCGATTTGTGACCGAAGTCTGCGACTATACGTGAGTTAAATCACAGAAAACCAAAGACCTCGATCGCATAAGCTATGATTGGGGTGGTAGCCTCAAGGTTTGACAAAACCTCGAAAAGCCCTGAAATCAAGGCTTTGAGTTCCCAAGACCGCCGCGCAGCGGGAGTAAGTCCGCTCTACATCGCAGGCTCTGGACTCGGAGAGCTGTGAAACTTTGGGTTTTAGACACTTGGAGCTTGCAGCTCAGGGCATAAAGTTGCGAGCTGCGAGCCACGGCCTGAGATACAATAATTATAAATACTTCTATCTCATCTATAGGCAGGCAGGTAAAAAAATGATAATGATTAGCTACTTTTTGATTGCCTTAATCGTTTTTCTTGTTTGGTTCAAAAGTTTTTGGAATGATACAGCCACATCTAAAAAAGACGTGATATCTTGGATAGCCTTAATAATGGGACCTCTGTTTTGGCCTGTTGTTGTGCCCCTATCCCTTTTGCAAATTACCAGCCAAAAGTCTGTTGTAAAAACAGCTCAATGCGATCAAGAATTATAATAAATTGTGGAAGTAACTGGCTTCAACATAGTTGGTTATCTCGTCCTAAATTATTCGGCAGGCATCGCTTCTGGCAGCGAGTAAATGAGCTGGTTTCAGTGTAAAAATGCAGCTAGAAGGTAGAATTCAATAAAAACTCTGAATCCTAAAACAGTATTTTTTTACCGAGCTCAAATTCTGCCTTCGGCTTTTTGACCCCGCCCGAAAACGGATACAAGTTTCCGACAGGAGTCGGCAGCAGCCCAAAATTTTAGGGGATCTTGTTCAAGCTCTCAGATTCATCTGTGGAATAAATCTCAAATCTCCAATCGTTCAACTCAGCGAGATTCACTGAGCGCTAGCCGAACCTCTCACGCCGAAGTCTCCAATCGACTGATGCCTACTTTTCTTCTGTCACATCGTGATTTAAGGGTGGGGCTCAGTCAAAATTGTCAGACGCAAATTGTCGGACAGCGACAGCAACATTTTTTTACTCAAAAATTCTCGACAACCTCAACCAAGCTCAAAATTAATATGTAGTGTAACAGGGCTTGTTCCTGGCAAAAATATAACTTCAGACATATTTTCGCCGGCCGCTGACCAACATAAGAATTTTTATTACTTCCGGCCACGGCGTACCATTAATCGAATGTGGGAAAATCCTGGCTAGGCGTTGAAAAACAGCTACGCTCTTTGGTATGTAACCTTTTCCAGAGCCTTCTCTTCAAATCGTAGCAGCTCTAAACAGAAAATTGTAGAGTTCGTTTATACCCAAATTGCCTAACTCTTACCGCAGTTAGATAGACAATTCAAGGCAGAGACTGCAACATGAAATAGGCAACAAAAACTGTTTCAAATCTCAAGTACGCCTTATTTTAGGCGATCGGGCATCAGGAGTGTATAACGCGAGCCAGCTAAATTTTTAGAGGTGCGAGATGTTTGGGAACTTCTAAAAAAAAGTGCCGTCACGGTATCCAAATTCGTTATTTGCATAAAAAGTAGGAGTCAAAATGAACGAAGTATCTGAGAAACCAATTTATAGAGTTCTTAATCTATTGTCGCTGCTAGCGCTGAGCTACTATGCCGCTACTTCCATCAATTATATTTTCGAGAGTGACGCTCACATCTACAAGTACGACAGCCAGAGTAATTCCAACGTGTCACCAGCGCAACTAAAAGCACACCGCTAGGAATAAATTTTAGAGATTTTCTCTGAATAAATGCCGAACCAAATTTCTGGAAATTTGCTAATCTTTAATGCTCAGCTCAAATTTAACAACACTCAGGATTTTTCTTGGAAAAATAAAATTTTCACTCACAGGTATTAGCCATCGAATGTACCACAAAACTTAACTATTTAATTAGTTCTCAAAAGATACCAGAGTGATGAAACGATGGCCAAGCATTTTCATCAGTAAAAGCATTAATAGCTTTAGTAATCGCTTCATCAAGAACATTTGAAGGTGGATATACTTCAGAACGGAAAATCGCTTTGATTTTGGCCCAATACAAGTCTATCGGAGATAAATCCGGCGAGTATGGAGGTAAGAATTTTACCTGGGCTCCGATAGATGCCATCAAAAAACTGATGGCTTCAGCATTATCAACAGGTAAATTATTCATAACTACAATTGCGCCAACCCATAACTGGGGCAGGATTCGCCAGCCGCCCAAAATTTTATATCCTAGTTCCAGTTCCCAAATTCATCTCTGGACTAAATCTAAAATCTAAAATCTAGTGACAGTATCGTCACAAATCTACCGGCCCACCGTTCATCCCAACTTCACCAAAAGACGAGCGCTGCATTGTCTGATTGTCCGGATGGATGTGGCTCATGGTTGAAATGAGGGATTGTGGTTGCAAAACAGGGTTTTTTAGCCAAAATCCTGCGTTGAGCGTCAGGGATTTGGCTGGAAACATCAAGGTGAGGAGGCTAAAAAGCCCGTCCGGGACTGTGTTGGGAGGCACTTTTGATTGAATGCGACCTCCAGCGTGCACGGGCTTGCTTTGAAAGCCAGCTAAAAAATTTTGATTTCTGGGGAACTATTAGCAAAAATCAAAAGTCAGGTCAACTATAGTGTACTCAAAAGAAATCGCAGCTCAGTTCCAGCCCCATTGCGGGCGATCGAACTATCCGGCGATCGACAGTGCCAAGGGCCCGGTGCAAGTTCTCAATCTTGAGAGCATACTCCCATTAAAAATGGTCTCTGTGTATCTTCCGGCTATTGTTTTAATAATGACTAGCCACACCGACGGTCATTATGGTAAACTCGCAAACGTTTAAGTGGAATATTTTCGTGTTAGAGGAGGCAGTGGTGGAGTCGAGAGTCAAAAGCAGGAAACAACCGAGATTTGCTGCTCAACGAATACAGGATTCAACTCGCGCTCCGAGGCTCGCTGCTGACAATTTAAATTACATGACAGCTTATAGCAGCCGGGTCAATTAGGGTCTCAACCGATGTCCGGTTTCATTTATTGAATCCCTTTGGAGGGAAAAGTGTATTGTAGAAAAATGATTGATCTTTTAGGAGGAGTGTAAATGACACAGGTAACGAATCCAACACAACCAGTAAGTTCAGTAACTCTACCTGGCGGTGGCGCAAACATTATCGGCACCCAAGCCGACAGCAGGTTGAACGGCAGCGCAGGCAACGATATCATCCTGACTTTTGGGGCCAACGATGTGGTCGCTGGTGGCGGTGGCAACGACCTGATTATTACCGGCGGCGGCAATGACAGTGTCGGCGGCGGCGACGGCAACGATACCATCCTTTCAGGCAGCGGCGCCGATGTGGTCGCTGGCGGCACCGGCGATGACTTCATCTTTGCTGGTAAAGGTGATGACCTCGTAGACGGCGGCGAGGGCAATGACTTGATTTCTGGCGACAGAGGCAACGACACCGTACTCGGTGGAGGTGGCAACGATACAGTCTTTGGTGGCCAAGGCAATGATGTTGTCGGCGGCGGCAGCGGCAACGACAGCCTGTTCGGCGGTAAAGACAACGATACTGTCAATGGCGGCGATGGCGCTGACTTTATCTCTGGCGACAGAGCCGCTGATGTCCTGACCGGCGGTGCTGGCAGCGATACGTTCTACTTCTTCTCCAGCGGTGGCGATTATGGCGTAGATACGATCACTGACTTTACCCCAGGTGAAGATAAGATCCGCTTGAAGCAGGGCGGTGTGTTCGCTGGTTTGGGCAGCAGCTTCGAGGCAAGCGAGTTTGTCGTCGTTTCTAATTTCAACGCATCTACTCCAGGAACAGCCACGAGCAACAAGTTAGTCTACGACCCAACAAGCGGTACGTTGTTCTTCAACGGCACCAACGGAGTGCTAACTGTGGCTCAGTTGCAGCCTGGCCTGACGATTACCTCGAACAACTTCGAGTTGTTCTAAAACAACTGGCTGTTGTGGGGCAGCACCGGATAAGATTCGGGGCTGTTCTCACAAAGCCGATAGTTTTAAAGGATTTCAACCTCACTCTGCTACAAGCGGGGTGAGGTTGAAATATTCAATGCAGGAACAGAAGCAGAGGCAGTAAAAAAAAATAGAGCGACAGTTATTGATAAAATTAATCGATCGCCCGATCGGGCAAAATATAAATACAAAGTTTTTAAATTAGAATTTCTAGGTTTTTCTGAAGCGGTAAAGAAACCGCAACTGCTGGCTAGCAATGAGCACTGAAGAATATATCCGGCAAGCCCAAATTTATTTGAACCGGGGGAAGTTAACTGAGGCGATCGAGTTTTGCAAAAAGGCGATCGAACTTCAACCGTTTTCGCCCTCGGCTTACACGACTTTAGGCCAAATCCTCGAAGCTCAAGGCGATCCGACGGCGGCAAGAGACGCTTTTGTGCAAGCTTTGGAGATTTCGCCGCAGTTTGTTCTGGCTCATGCTTATTTGGGTCAACTTTACAGCGACTATTCGTGGCTGGATGAGGCGGTTTTTCACTACCGACAAGCTCTGGATTTGAAACCTGATTGGGCGGAAGTTCATTATAACTTGGGAAATATTTTTCACAAGCAGGGTAATTTGTTGGGGGCGATCGACTGTTACCAAAATGCGATCGCCAAAAAACCGGATTATCTCGATGCTTTCTACAATCTGGCTGTGGTTTTAGATGAAAATAGTCAGCTCGAAGCGGCAATGGATACCTACCGACAGGTGATTGCTCTGAAGCCGGATTACGTGGAAGCTTACAGCAATCTGGGTGCGATTTTGCTCAAGGACGATCGGGCTGCTGAGGCGATCGAGCTTTACGAGCGGGCGATGGAGATTAAGCCGGATTGGGCGACGCTGCACAATAATTTGGGCCAAGCCTTGCTGGACAAAAGCCCGGAAAGGGCGATCGCATCTTACCTCACAGCTATTGAGTTGGAGCCGGACATGGTTTTGGCTCACTACAATTTGGGGAAAGCGTGGCAATTACAGGGGGAACATTCGGCGGCGGTTGCTTGTTTCGATCGCGCGCTCGAGATAAATTCCGACTATATTTCCGGCTATACAGACGCCGGGTTTTCTTTGATGGTTTTGGGCAAAATTGCTGAAGCCATGCCTTATTTTGAGCGGGCAATAGCTCTGAAGCCTGATTTTGTTGAAGCTTACTGCCGCTTAGGAGACAGGCGCCGAGTTGCGGCGGTAGAAGATGATGAATTGTCAAGGGCGATCGCTGCGTGCGATCGATTTCTCACAGCATTGATGGGAAGGAAGAAGGAAGAAGGAAGAGGGAAGAAGGAAGAAAAAGAAACTATTCCCAATGCCCAATGCCCAATGCCCAATGCCCAATGCCCAATGCCCAATGCCCAATTACCAATTGCTGAAATTTGCGATAATTTAGCCGAAATTTACTTGCATTTGGGAAATGCTTTAACAGAGTACGGCGGACACGAATCTGCCGCCGCTTATTATCAAAAAGCTTTGCAAATTCAGCCACAGAATGCAGAGATATACTGGCTGCTGGGAAATTCCTTAGCCCAGCAAAAGCGGTTCAGTGCAGCAATTGCAGTTTACCGCATGGCTGTGACGATTCAACCTGCTTTACCGCAGGTTTATTTTGAGTTGGCAAAACTGCTGGAAAAACAGGGGCGCTGGGAACGGGCGATTGATTATTATCAAAAGGTTTTAGATCTGCAATTGCACGGGTATGGGGAGCAGAAACAGTGGAAAAAAGAGAGTTTTATCTCGCCCGCTCACAATTCTCTAAAACCTCCTCAGGGTATTTATTTATCGAGTTGGGATTGGCTGGTTCATACTAATTTGGATGCTGATAATTATGTGGAAATATTTTGGAAATCTCCACCAAAAGCAAGCGCAGGAAATATTCCGAATTCCCAATTTGCGATATCCAATTCCAAATTGGCAAATTCCGAGTGTGCCGGTTTAACTTGCGGGCTGTGTTTGCAGCGACTTTCTAAGTGGTTCGATCCAGTGCATTTGGGTTGGGGAGTTTGCCGTTTGTCCAACTCGCAACCGATACCTGTGCAGTCGCCCAAGACTTTTGTGGCGGCAATTCCCAACGGGCGAGTTTGGATTGTTCCCCAGGAAAATTATTGGCTGATTTGCAAGGCGATCGCTGTAATTACTCCTGACAATTATTTGTTGGCTGATGTGTCGAGAGATTATCCGGGGTTTTTACCTGGATGCGAAAAGCATGATGTGAGGAAACACAGCGTTTTTCAGTTAGAATCCTTTCCAGCTTTAAAGCAAATTGATGGTAGCGTGGCGGTGCTTTCTGGTTTGTCGGGAAATGTCTATTTTCACTGGATGGTTGACGTTTTGCCGAGAATAGAATTGCTGCGGCACAGCGGTAGGGATTTGGCGGAAATTGATTGGTTTTTGGTGAATAGTTGTCAGCACCAATTTCAGCGGGAAAGTCTGAGAATTTTGGGCATTCCTGAAGAAAAAGTCTTGGAGAGCGATCGCTTGCCTCACATACAAGCAACAGAGTTAATTGTGCCGTCTTTTGCGGGATATTTGGGCTGGCCTTCTGGGTGGGCGATGGATTTTTTGAGGCGCGAGTTTCTCAAGGGAATTATACCTAGTTCGAGCTATCCAAAACGCATTTATATCAGCCGCAGCAAAGCAAGATACCGACGAGTTTTGAACGAGGAAGATGTGGTTGAGGTTTTGGAGAACTTTGGCTTTGTTTCAATTTTACCTGAGTCCCTGTCTTTGGCAGAGCAAATTGCTCATTTTTACCACGCTGAGGTAATAGTTGCAGCCCACGGCAGCGGCTTGACAAATACAATTTTTTGTCGCCAGGGAACTAAAGTAATTGAGTTGGTGTCGCCTCACTATATCAGCCATTATTACTGGGGAATCAGTCAATATTTGCAGTTGGAACATTACTTTTTAACGGGCGAGGCTTTTGAATGCTATCCTATTAGACAGTTGATGTATCAGAATTCGCTGACTGAGGATATTTTAGTGAACTTGAGTTCGCTGAAAAAGATGGTTGAGGTGGTGGGTTTGAGTTAGTTGGTGTCTGGAGAAAGTTTAATTATGCCCTCGATTGAGAAGATGGAAAAGGCAGCGGTTGATTTGAGTCGGCAAGCAGAAGTTTATTTAGCCGATGGAAGGTTAAATGAGGCAGTTGCTGCTTGCGAGTCAGCGTTGAAAATTGAACCGAATTTGGCGGCAGCTTGTCAGACGCTGGGAAAGGTGATGCAGGTTCGAGGTGAAATCGAGCAAGCTAAGCATTGGTATGAAAGGGCGATCGATCGCAATCCAAATTTGCCGGAAGCTTATGCTAACCTCGGCAGTTTGTATTCTCAAGAAAAACAGTGGGAAAAGGCGATCGCCAATTGTGAAAAAGCAATTTCGCTAGCGCCGAATTTTGCTGCTGTTTATCGGCAGTTGGCGAAAATTTGGACGCAGTTAGAGAAGCGAGAAGAGGCGGCAGACTGTTGGTATCAAGCTTTTAATATCGAGCCGAATTGGGCAACGGCTGAGGAGCAGGTGACTCTGGGAAATAGTTTGGTTGAATTGGGAAAGTTCGATCGCGCTATGGAGTGTTATTCGCGGGCAATTAAGTTAAATCCAAAGCTAGCAACAGCTTATCACAATTTGGGGGAAATGCTGATTGGCCAGAAGCGGTGGGATGAGGCGATCGCGAATTACCGACAAGCCATTGCCATTAATCCAAATTCGTTTGAATCTTACCACAGTTTGGGTAAAACTTGGGCGGAGCGAGGAGAATTCGATCGGGCGATCGCCTGTTACCGCAAAAGCATCGAACTCAATCCAAATTATGCTCGTGCTTACGTGGGTTTAGGTAATGTTTTGGTGCAGAAGCGCGAGTTGGATGAAGCCATTAAATGTTACCGTCAGGCTCTTGAAATTAATGATAATTCCTACTGGGGATACAATTGTTTAGGGGACGCTTTGGCTCAAAAACAACTGTGGCCCGAAGCTATTAGTTGCTACCGCAAAGCTATTGCAATAAATCCCAATATTCCGTGGTTTTATGTCAATTTGGGAATTGCCTGCACCTGCGAAAAATTCTGGGATGAAGCTGTTAGCGCTTACCTGCACGCGGTTCAGATTGAGCCGAATTTGATGGGAATCAATCAGAAATTGGGATATGTTTTGCGGAAGCGCAGCGCATCGGGTTTAGACAGCACAATCGCAACTTATTGTCAAGGTATCGAGGTACTTGCAAGCGGGAAAATTTACCACAAATTGCTGGGAATTGAGTTAGATGGAGCAGAGTTTTATATAAATTTAGGCAATATTTTAGCGAAACAAAAGCTGTTGGAAGGTGCGATCGTATTTTATAGCATGGCACTGCAAATTGAACCCAATGCTGCGGAAGTTGTCGCCCAACTCAAAGATGTTCGGGCAAAACAACAGGAGTTGTACGCACAAATTGCCACTTACCGCCACCAAATAGAAATCGCTCCGAGGAATTCTCAGCCTTACAACGATTTAGGAAATATTTTACCGCAATTAGGGGAATTAGAAGAAGCAATTATTTGCCACCAAAAAGCCAGCGAATTGAGGGGTTGGCCTGAGTGTGCGGCGAAAGATTATCAATTTACCCAAGATTGGTTTACCCACAATATTCCTATTTGGAAACGGCATTTGCAGGAATTTACCGGAATTGCGGATTTTCAAGTTGTGGAAATCGGCAGTTTTCAGGGAATGTCGGCTTGCTGGCTGCTGGATAATATTTTAACTCATCCGACGGCAAAGATTACTTGTATTGATTTGTATTTCCAACAACATTTTAAGGGCAATATTGTTAAAACGGGAGCAGCAGATCGGGTAATTGAATTAGAAGGTTACTCTCAAGATTTGTTAGTGAATTTGGCTTCGGAATATTATGATGTTGCTTACATAGACGGCTGTCACAAACCTACCAGTGCTCTGCAAGATGCGATTTTATCTTGGAGGTTGGTGAAAGTTGGGGGATTGATGATTTTTGACGATTACGAATTTACGTTTCCCGACAGCCCGGAGCAAGATACTAAAATTGGGATAGATGTTTTTTTGGAGATGTTTGGAAGTCAGTTAGAAGTTGTACACAAAGGCTATCAACTGATTGTCAAAAAAATCGGCAATCAAAGTTTGGGCGAAGAGCAAACTCTGGTGTCTCTAGGTTGGGAAAAGTTGGGGGATATTGCAGCAAATGCCGGTTATTTGGATGAGGCGACCGCCCGGTATCAAACAGCTATTAAAATTAAGTCGGGGAACTACTTAACTTACCACAAGCTGGGTAAAAGTTTGCAAAAAAAAGAACTATTTGACGAAGCTAGGGCAGCTTACCAACGAGCGATCGCACTCAACCCTAATTTTAGTTGGTCTTACCAATTTTTGGGAGAAACTTTGCAGGCGATGGATGAACACGGCGAAGCCGCTGCTGCTTACCGCAAAGCTATTGAGTTAAATCCCGATTTTTGTTGGACTTACAACAATTTAGGCGAGGTGCTGATGGAGCTTTCTGAGTTGGAGGAAGCTGCTGTTGCTTACCGCAAGTTAGTTGAACTCAATCCCGATTTTTGTTGGTCTTACGAGAGATTAGGTAGGGCTTTAGTTGCACTAGAAAATTGGGAAGAAGCGACGGTGGCTTACCGCAAAGCTATTGAATTAAACCCCAATGATTGTTGGCTGTACAATAGTTTGGGGGAACTTCTGGAATTACAAGAAAATTGGCCCGAAGCAGCAGGGGCTTTTGATCGTGCTATTGAGCTAGAATCTGATCATAGTTGGCTGTACAAAAAGTTGGGTGATGCACTGCGGAAGCAAGGGGAATTAGAAAAGGCGATCGCCATTTATGAAAAAGGCATCAATTTCGATCCAAAATCCTGTTGGTGTTACGAAGGATTGGGTTTGAGTTTAATGGCCAAACAGCAGTGGGAACCTGCAATCACTAATTTAGTTCAAGCCCTGCAAATTAAACCCGATTTGTTTGAAGTTTACGATAAGATAGGTTATGCTCTGGAACAACAAGGAGAAGCCGATGAGAGCGATCGGGAAAAATGCAGCAATCAAATATTACCCTTAAGTGTTCTCAAAAAATACTGTGGGTTTACAGAAGATTTGACCGTTGCACCAGAATCAAATCCTAACCTCACCTGCATTGACATCCATCCTGCGAGTCAAATCAATTTATCTGAGTCCAAAACAATCGACAGCAGCCGCAGATTTTGGGAACATCAAAGTCATTCCAGAAAAGCTTTTGTTGCCGTATTGCCAAACGGACGAGCTTGGGCAGATGTTGTGACTACCGCCGTGATTACTTCAGACAATAAACTTGTTGCTGATATTTCAATGGGTTGTGCGGAATTGGTAATTACTTCCGACAAATTGCCTCCCGCTGAACACGTCGATGGAAATGTAGCTTTTTTATCGGCTCGCTGGGGTGGAGCAGCTTATTTTCATTGGATGTTTGATGTGATGACGCGATTTGACCTTTTGCAGCGGAGCGGATTCATAGAAACTATAGATAAGTTTGTTGTCAATGCCTCGGATTCTTCCTATCAAGCAGAAACTTTAGAGACTTTAGGAATTCCTCAAGATAAACTTTTAGAAAGTCGCTGTAATTTACACATTACCGCCGATAAATTAATAGTCCCGTCAATATCTTATGACGGAGCGGGCGCGGTTTCTAAATGGAAGTGTGAATATCTCAAACAGACATTTTTAAATGAACAACAGCCACTAAACACAGACTATTCAGAGCGAATTTATATCACCCGTCAACAAGCATCCTATCGGCGACTCGTCAACGATGAAGAGGTAATTAAATACTTAGTAGAAAAATTTGGGTTTCGCAGTGTCAAATTGGAAACGATGTCGGTAGCGGAACAAGCATCGTGTTTGGCTGCTGCTAAAGTAGTTGTCGCACCCCACGGAGGGGGGTTGACAAATCTAGTTTTTTGCAGTCCGGGAACCAAGGTAATTGAGATTTTTTCTCCCCTTTACGTTCCGCATTGTTATTGGATGATTAGCAATTTGTGCGGTTTGGAACATTACTATTTACTGGGCGATTTGGTGGATGACCCAACTCAGAAATATCTGGGACATAAAGATATGCGGGTGGATTTGAACTCGCTGGAAAAATTACTGACTATTGCAGGAGTTTTGCATGGATAATGACTACCACAATGTGGGGAATTCCCTGCAAGAAAGCGGTCGGTTTGATGAGGCTGTTGCTGCTTACAAAAAAGCTATTGAATGCAATCCCAATTTTTCGTGGTCTTATCACAGTTTGGGCGATGTTTTGCTGAAACTTGAAAAATGGGAGGAAGCTGTCGCTGCTTACAAAAAAGCGGTTGAGTTAAATCCCGATTTTTCTTGGTCTTATCACAATTTGGGCGATGCTTTGCTGAAACTTCAGCGATGGGAAGAGGCTGCTGCTGCTTACCGCTGCGAGATTGCTCTCAACTCGGATTTTTCTTGGTCTTTTTGCAATTTTGGCGACGCTTTAACTAAACTAAAACAGTGGGATGAAGCTATCACCACGTATTTAAAAGCTGTTGAAATTGACAGAGATTTGCCGGGAATTTACGAGAAGTTGGGATATGCTCTGGGACAAACAGACTCGGATTTAAACTTAGTATTAGAACAATCTCAATTGCAAATTACACCGGAAAATTGGGATTTTTATTTGCAGTTAGGAAAGAATTTAGCCAAGTACGATCGCCCAAAAAGCGCAATTATTATTTACAATTTTATATTGACAAATATGCCGAATCCTGGTAATGTTTCAGCGAAATTAGAGGAGTTGTTGCAGCAGCAAGAAAAGTGCAATAGCGCATTAGCCTCATCTCGCGCAACAGTCGCGCAAAAACCCGATGATTGCTGGTCTTATTACAATTTAGGTGCTGTTTTGAGCCACCAAAAATATTGGGATGAAGCGGCGGCGGCATTTTTCCAAGCAATAGAAATAAATCCCGATCTTCCTTGGTGGTTTTATTACAATTTGTGGGAAGTTTTGGTTAGGCAAAACAAGTTATATGAAGTTGAGAACTTATTCCGCGAAGTTGTTGCAGCTAAACCGGAGGCTTTTTGGCCTTATCTGAATTTGGGGGAAGTTTTGACGAGGCAAGGTAAAATTGCCGAGGCGATTGATTTTTATCGAACAGTCAGTTATAAACAAAGTTTTGCCTCTCTTATCAGTAAGAGAACAGGCAAGATGCCTGTTCCACAATCAGATACAGGCAAGATGCCTGTTCCACAATCAGATACAGGCAAGATGCCTGTTCCACAATCAGATACAGGCAAGATGCCTGTTCCACAATCAGATACAGGCAAGATGCCTGTTCCACAATCAGATACAGGCAAGATGCCTGTTCCACAAGCAGATACAGGCAAGATGCCTGTTCCACAATCAGATACAGGCAAGATGCCTGTTCCACAATCAGATACAGGCAAGATGCCTGTTCCACAAGCAGATACAGGCAAGATGCCTGTTCCACAATCAGATACAGGCAAGATGCCTGTTCCACAATCAGATACAGGCAAGATG
>NZ_JAUBUG010000040.1:0-6366 GCF_036705345.1 Microcoleus sp. B3-D2 | reverse complement strand
AGATGCCTGTTCCACAATCAGATACAGGCAAGATGCCTGTTCCACAATCAGATACAGGCAAGATGCCTGTTCCACAAAATTGGAACTTAAAACCAGTCAAAGTTCCTAACTTTATAATTATTGGTTCTCAGCGGTGCGGCACGACTTCTCTGTATACTTATTTAGCTGAACACCCGCAAATTTTGACTCCGATTAAAAAGGAGATGGATTTTTTCTCGTGGCACTTTGACAGAGGAATTGATTGGTATTTGGCTCATTTTCCGCCAATGCCTTCGGGAGAGCAATTTGTAACTGGCGAAGCAAGTCCGAGCTATTTTGACTATCGGGAAGCACCGGAACGCCTCTACAGCCTGTTTCCAGAGGCTAAACTGATTGTACTTTTGCGAAATCCGGTCGATCGGGCGATTTCTCAATTCTACCGCTTGACTGACTTAAATTGGGAAGCGCGATCGCTCGATCGAGTAATTAGCGATGAAATTGAACGGTTGAATCAAAATCCAGAATACATCATCGGCGAGGAACCGGGGAATTATTTAGCTCGCGGTAGGTACATAGAATTTATAAAAAACTGGCGGGCTTTCTTTCCCCGAGAACAGTTGTTAATTTTGAAAAGCGAAGATTTTTATGCAGGTGCGGCGACAACTGTCAAGCAAGTTTTAGAATTCTTAGATTTGCCGGAATATCAATTGTCTGAATACCCAAATGCTAATCCCGGTTCTTACCAGCCGGTCAATCAATCGGTTCGCGATTGGTTGAGGGATTATTTTCGACCTTACAATCAGCAGCTAGAGGAGTATTTAAGCACAAATTTTAATTGGTAATAAACTTTCTTTTTGTTACTTTCAGCACTTAAGCACGGGTGGTCAGAAACCGGGTTTTTTACCGAACCTCCGGGTGCCAACGAAGTATTTTCAGGAAAAAACCGGGTTTCTTGGGTCGGAGTGCGTCCATGATTGCCTCTGTGGCGAGCGGGTGAAGTCGGACTTACCGCGCATGATATGGCGCAGAAACCGGGGTTTTTGATTCCCGCGCGCCCAAGTCCGAGAAAAAACCCGCCTACCCTTGACAAGTCATACTCGTTATGAGTACGCTAAAGTAAGCAAAGGAATTGAACCCAAGTACCCAAAAATTTAAAATCATGCTGACGAACCACGAAGGTCAAAGAGTACCCAAAGTCACCTTTCGCACTCGCAAAGACAACGAGTGGGTCGATGTCACCACCGATGATATATTTGCAGGCAAAACCGTAGCAGTGTTCTCCCTGCCGGGAGCCTTTACTCCCACTTGTTCGTCAACGCACCTCCCGGGTTACAACGAATTGGCCAAAGTTTTCAAAGAAAACGGCGTAGATGAAATCGTTTGTATTTCCGTCAACGACACCTTTGTGATGAACGAATGGGCAAAAAACCAAGAATCAGACAATGTGACGTTAATTCCCGACGGTAACGGCGAATTTACCGAAGGCATGGGAATGCTGGTAGACAAAACAGATTTAGGCTTTGGCAAGCGGTCTTGGCGTTATTCGATGCTGGTAAAAGATGGCGTGGTTGAAAAAATGTTTATTGAGCCTGATGAACCGGGCGATCCTTTCAAAGTGTCCGATGCCGAGACGATGCTCAACTACATTAACTCCGCAGCACCCAAGCCGAAGGTAGTTTCGCTGTTTACAAAAATGGGCTGTCCCTTCTGCGCTAAGGCTAAGGCAATGCTGAGTCAAAAGGGCTTGGATTATGAAGAAATTGTCTTGGGCCGGGAGATCACAACTCGATCGCTCCGGGCTATGACTGGGGCTACAACTGTGCCGCAAGTATTTATCGACGGCAAGTTGATCGGTGGTTCCGAAGCCCTAGAGTCTTATTTGGCAGTTGCTTAGTTAAACAACAATAACTTAGCCTGCGGGTGCACAGTCCACACCTTACTCGTTGTACGGTGCGTACTGTGCGCCTTTGCCGTATTTGGGGGTATTTAGCCCGATCGAGCTTGCGCGTCCAAAGTTCGATCGGTCTATTGATCCATTCTCGTGCCACAATTACTGGGGAAGTAATATCAAAAACGCAAGAAATGGGAGTTACCTATCGTGGATTTGAGTTTAGTAGCGTCAAATATCTTAAATCCCCCAATATTAGCTTTTTTCATGGGAATGCTGGCAATTTTTCTCAAATCTGATTTAGAAATTCCAGCGCCCATCCCCAAACTGTTTTCGCTGTACCTGCTGTTTGCGATCGGATTTAAAGGCGGCGTCGAACTGTCCAGAAGCGGAATTGACCAGCAAGTCGCCCTGACAATTTTGGCAGCGATGCTGATGTCAATGCTAGTACCCATTTATACTTTTTTCATACTGAGAATCAAACTCGACTCCTACAATGCCGCCGCGATCGCAGCTACCTACGGTTCTATCAGCGCCGTCACATTTATCACCGCAACCTCCTTCCTCACAGCACAGGGGATCGACTTTGACGGTTACATGGTAGCCGCGCTAGCATTAATGGAATCCCCAGCAATTATAGTCGGGCTAATCCTCGTGAGTGTATTCGGCGGGGAAGAAGGAAAACGCGAAATAGTTTGGCCAGAAGTGTTGCAAGAAGCATTCCTAAACAGTTCAGTTTTTCTACTGATTGGCAGCCTAATTATGGGCATAATGACAGGAGAACACGGTTGGGAAGTTATGAGTCCGTTTACTCAAGATTTATTTTACGGAGTTTTGACTTTTTTCTTGCTAGACATGGGGCTGGTTGCAGCCAGCAGAATTAAAGATTTGCAAGAAGCAGGAGTTTTTCTGATCGGCTTTGCCATCCTAATTCCCATAGTCAACGCAGTAATTGCTTTGCTAATAGCGAAATTAATCGGAATGCCGCAGGGAGACACTTTGCTGTTTGCCGTATTGTGCGCGAGTGCTTCTTATATAGCAGTACCAGCAGCAATGCGCCTAACTGTTCCCGAAGCGAACCCAAGTCTTTACATTTCAACTGCCTTAGCAGTGACATTTCCATTTAATATCATTGTAGGCATTCCCCTGTATCTATACGGAATCAATATGTTTTGGAGGTGAGATGATGGAGTCAGTCAAAAGAGTAGAAATC
Source organism: Microcoleus sp. B3-D2 (assembly GCF_036705345.1). Classification (NCBI taxonomy): domain Bacteria; kingdom Bacillati; phylum Cyanobacteriota; class Cyanophyceae; order Oscillatoriales; family Microcoleaceae; genus Microcoleus; species Microcoleus sp. B3-D2. The sequence continues at coordinate 3,286 of NZ_JAUBUG010000040.1, read as the reverse complement.
ATAGCCCACTCAGTAGAACTCGGCAAGATTTTAGACGGTTTAGACAAAGCTGGCGTACCCGGTTATTCGGTGATTCGTGATGTCGCGGGAAAAAGCACCAGGGATCACGTTTCCCGCAATTCATCAATGACGGCGCTGGATAACATTTATGTGCTTGCTTTTTGTTCACCAGCTCAAGTTTCAGCAGTTGCAGAAAACATTAGACCAGTGCTAAATAAATTTGGTGGGTCGTGTTTTATTTCCGATGCCGTGGAATTGCTAATTACTAGGTGCGTCGGGTAGTCATTAGTCCTTAGTGATTGGTGATTGTACCAATTCGCAAAAGTAGAGCTGCATATAGATTGTACGCCATATGTGTAAGGACACGGCAATGCCGTGTCTTTGCGCTTATCTGCGACTTGAATCCTAGGCTTCGGCCCCCGACAGCCGCTGGTGAGAAGGCCAATCCATTTTTGGTTTTGCCTAAGTTTTTTCTAATTACTTTAGCGTGATTTAATAAAGGCGAGTTGGAAAATAATTTCTGTCTCTTATAGCACTTTTACCAGTTTATAATCATCAGGCATCAGCCATTAGCCAGCGGTCATTTCAGGATTAATTGCGCTTCCCTGGGGCAGAATTCAGAATTATTAAGAGATAGAAAAGAATCAGTTGCAAAAATCCGTTAGCGTGGTAAATTCTAAGCCACAACAGGCGATCCTCTTCGAGGGCTTCGCTAACGCCCGATCGACTAACGATATTTTCAATAGGAGTTTAAACATGGCTGCATTAAAAGTTGGCATCAACGGATTTGGTCGCATCGGACGGCTAGTCATGCGTGCCGGCATCAAAAACCCCAACATCGAATTTGTCGGCATTAACGACTTAGTTTCGCCAGACAACCTGGCTTATCTTTTCAAATACGACTCTACCCACGGCATTTATGACGGCGAAGTTGAAAGCAAACCAGACGGGATTGTCGTTGACGGAAATTTTATCCCCTGTACAGCGATTAGAAATCCTGCCGAATTGCCTTGGGGTAAATCCGGCGCAGATTATGTTGTAGAATCTACCGGATTGTTTACAGATTTTGAAGGCGCATCAAAACACTTGACGGCGGGAGCAAAACGAGTAATACTTTCAGCACCGACAAAAGATCCTGAAAAAGTACCAACATATCTAGTAGGCGTCAACCACCACAAATTTGACCCGGCAAAAGATACTGTTGTTTCTAATGCTAGCTGTACGACGAATTGTTTAGCACCAATTGCCAAAGTTATCAACGATAACTTCGGATTGGAAGAAGGTTTAATGACAACAGTTCACGCAATGACAGCTACTCAACCAACTGTAGACGGCCCAAGCCAAAAAGATTGGCGGGGAGGACGCGGTGCGGCTCAAAATATTATTCCCTCTTCCACTGGTGCAGCAAAAGCTGTTACTTTGGTGTTGCCAGAATTGAAAGGAAAATTGACTGGAATGGCTTTGCGCGTGCCAACTCCCGACGTGTCTGTAGTTGACCTTACTTTCAAAACGGCGAAGGAAACTAGCTATAAAGAAATTTGCGAGGCAATGAAAAAAGCTTCGGAGGGCGAACTCAAAAACATTCTTGGATATACTGAGGATGCGGTGGTTTCGACAGATTTTCAGGGCGACGCGCGATCGAGCATTTTCGATGCAGGTGCGGGAATTGAACTGAATTCTAAGTTTTTCAAAGTCGTTTCTTGGTACGACAACGAGTGGGGTTATTCTAGCCGCGTGATTGATTTGATGCTGTCAATGGCCGAGAAAGACGGAATTTTGAATAATTAATTTTTTGGGGGGTGGCATTTTGGGCGGGCTCGCGTGTCCACCCCACAAACAAATTCCTATGATTTTTTGTGGAACGGGTTCGCGTACCCGTTCCTGAGAATAGTACCTCATGTGAGTTAAACTTTTTTTGTTTCCGATTCGATCGCGCTCATGTCTGAATTACCACCGCTGAATAACGAAACTATTTGGGCTATCCTCAACGAAGAGATAGACGATGCTGCAGTCAACCGATTAGTTTGGCAGTATCTGGGCTACCGCTGCGATGCCGAGAGTGGCAAGTGGAACAGTGCAGGTGTTGCACCCGAGTGGCGTCAAGAGTACCCGGAACCGCCGGATTTTATCGATTCTAGGCCGGCGACGGTGAAATTGACTCGATCGACTCCTCCAGAAAACAAGCAGTTGCTGAAGGAAAAATTGGGGTTTAAAGGCTATAAAATTGGAGAATTTGGGCCCAGGCAGACTCGCAGGGCGACGATGGCTAATTGGTTGATGGGTTTTATGGAATCTGGGGCGTAAAAGCAATTTTGGATGGCTGTGCGGTTCTTGCCCACCTTAGAGTACAGAGATATTAGATTTTTTGGCAGGAAAACCAGCATTTCCCTCGCTACCCTAATGCTAGCGGGCGTTTCAGTCAATGTGATCGCCACACCAGCCACCACCCAACCCCCAACCCAACTCGCCCAAGCAACTGCCAAAAAACGCCTCGTCGTCATGGACTTCGACTACGGCACAACCAACACCTATTACACTTCCTACAGGGGAGTCGGCGCCGCCAAAGGCATCAGCGAACTGCTAATCAACGAACTCGTCAACAACGGCACTTATACAGTAGTCGATCGTAGCAAACTCGAACAAGTGCTCAAACACCAAAATCGCAGCGGCGCGATGGATGCCGGCACAGCAGCCGAAATTGGCAAAGAATTAGGAGTTGACGCCGTTCTCATCGGCACCATTACCAAGTTTAATATCGACAAACAATCAGGCGGTGGCAGTTTCAGGGGAATCGGCGCAGGTTCGCAAAAAACCAAAGCTACCGTTCCAATAGACGTGCGGTTAATCCGTACAGATTCGGGAGATATTCTTGCCACTGCCAAAGCAGTAGGAGAAGCGGATCAAAGCGCTTCTAATGTTTCCGTTAGGGGTATGGGCGGCAATTCCAGCAATAGCAATGAAGACTCACTTTTGAGCGAGGCCGTTGACAAAGCCGTATCCCAAATGGTGACTAAACTGGCAGAAGTATCTAAGAAATTAGGTTAGCCATTAGCCATCATATCAAATATGCTGATACCAAATCCGGCTTAAATATCCCCTTGATCTCTTAGCGGGTCCGAGCCTAGGTCGTATGGCGTAAACTGCGGCAGACTTTATTTGTATAGTTTGATGTCAAAAGGTTTCAATCGCCTCCTTCATAAAGGGAGTAATAAGTAAGTCGGTGAGAAAAAACCAAACTATGTTAAAATAAGTAAACATAGAGAATACGTCTACTGAGGTAACTCAA
>NZ_JAUBUG010000180.1:949-1738 GCF_036705345.1 Microcoleus sp. B3-D2 | reverse complement strand
CGCTCAGCAGGTGTTGGCGATCGGGCGAGAAATAAAAGACCGCCAAAGCGAGGCGGCGGCTCTGGGAAATCAGGGAATTGCTTACGATTCCCTCGGCGACTACGCCAAAGCGATCGACTACGCTCAGCAGGTGTTGGCGATCGGGCGAGAAATAAAAGACCGCCAAAGCGAGGCGGCGGCTCTGGGAAATCAGGGAACTGCTTACCGTAACCTCGGCGACTACGCCAAAGCGATCGACTACGCTCAGCAGCAGTTGGCGATCGCGCGCGAAATAAAAGACCGCCAAAGCGAGGGGGCGGCTCTGGGAAATCAGGGAACTGCTTACCGTAACCTCGGCGACTACACCAAAGCGATCGACTACGCTCAGCAGTTGTTGGCGATCGCGCGAGAAATAAAAGACCGCCAAAGCGAGGGGGCGGCTCTGGGAAATCTGGGAATTGCTTACTTTTCCCTCGGCGACTACGCCAAAGCCATCGAGTACCAACAGCAGTCGTTGGCGATCGGGCGCGAAATTAAAGACCGCCAAAGCCAGGGGAGAGCTCTGGGAAATCTGGGAATTGCTTACCTTTCCCTCGGCGACTACGCCAAAGCGAGCGAGTACGCTCAGCAGGTGTTGGCGATCGGGCGAGAAATAAAAGACCGCCAAAGCGAGGGGGCGGCTCTGGGAAGTCTGGGAAGTGCTTACCGTAACCTCGGCGACTACGCCAAAGCGATCGAGTACGCTCAGCAGCAGTTGGCGATCGCGCGAGAAATTAAAGACCCCCAAGGCCAGGGGGCGGCTCTGGGAAA
>NZ_JAUBUG010000180.1:0-849 GCF_036705345.1 Microcoleus sp. B3-D2 | reverse complement strand
TTCGGCGACTACGCCAAAGCCATCGAGTACGCTCAGCAGCAGTTGGCGATCGCGCGAGAAATTAAAGACCCCCAAGGCCAGGGGGCGGCTCTGGGAAATCTGGGAATTGCTTACCGTAACTTCGGCGACTACGCCAAAGCCATCGAGTACGCTCAGCAGCAGTTGGCGATCGCGCGAGAAATTAAAGACCCCCAAGGTGAAGGGTGGGCTCTGGGAAGTCTGGGAAATGCTTACCTTTTGCTCGGCGCTACGCCAAAGTGATCGAGTACACTCAGCAGTTGTTAGCGATCGCACGGTCAATTAAAGACCGCCAAAGCGAGGGGAAAGCTCTCAACAATCTAGGATTGGCTCTCGCCAGCTCTGGCAATCTCCCAGCAGCAGAGAAAACCCTACTTGATAGTATTAAAGTTTTGGAATCTCTCCGTGCTGGATTAGACGATGCCAATAAAGTGTCAATATTTGAAACCCAAATTAGCTCCTACGTCACTTTACAACAAGTCCTCATTGCCCAGAAAAAAACTAATGACGCTTTAGAAATTGCCGAACGGGGTAGAGCCAGAGCTTTTGTGGAGTTATTGGCCTCTCGCCTTGCCCCATCTGCCTCTGTCCCAACTACTATCAACCCCCCCAATATCCAGCAAATTCAACAAATCGCTAAAGAGCAAAACGCTACCCTCGTCGAGTATTCAACTATTTGGAATCAAGCCCTTTATATTTGGGTAATTAAGCCGACTGGTGAAATTACCTTTCGCTCCGTTGACCTCAAATCTCTGGGTGCATCTCAGTTTTGCAAATCCCTGAAAAAATAGCTAAAATGAAAAAGCTAGTAAAACCGTAAAAAAAACGATG